>DVJK01000028.1 GCA_018716795.1 Candidatus Scatomorpha merdipullorum
CTTGAGCTCTACGCCGGTAATCCGGGCGATGTCGGAGAAGATGTCCTCGGTCTCGTCGCGGCAGACGTAGAGCTTTTTGGGCAGGCCGAACTCCCGGGCGGCGTTGAGGAAGGTCTGAATTATGCCGCTTACGGCGTCGTCCGCGTCGTAGAGGTCGTTGCGCGAACGGTATGGGTCGTTCCGGTCGACGGCGGTGACGGCGCAGTCGAAGCCCTCCTCATCCTCTCTCGCCAGCCAGCCGTAGTCCAGCTCGAGGCCCTTCATATCGCCGGGCCGGAGGCCCTTGAGTTCCATCCAGAGCGTAGAGCCCTCGTTTACCTCGCGCGGGGCGCGGAGGTCCATTTGGCCAAATAAGTCCGTGGTCATGTTATGCCAGAGCCCAACGGAGGGGTCATAGCTGCGCACGAGCGTCGCGCCGTTCTCAAAGAAGCGGTTCGGCGGCTGGGAGGCGATGGCCTTGAGCATCATTATGAGCTCGCTCAGGGCCGCGCATATGCTCTCGAGCTCCCGCCGGCCGGGCGGCCGCGGCGGCCTGCCCGGGAGACAGCACAGCGTGATCGCCTTGAGCGGCGCATCCTCAGCTCCGCGCCCGGCCGGGTCCTCCGGATTCGGCCCCGTGAAGCGCGGGCCCGGTATCACGCGGAAGCAGGAGCGCTCAATATACATGCGGTCGGCCTCGTGCCGCGACGAGCAGGGCCGCAGATATCGCGAGCACTCGTAGGGATTGTCAAAAATCAAGAGCTCCGAGCGGCCGCCCGGCGCGGGCTCGCGCACGATGAAGCACACCCCGTCCGGCCGGATATCCACAAGCGGAACCCGCTCGGGCAGCAGGGCGTTGAGGTCAAAGGCCTCAAGCTCCCGCACTATCTTGCCGAAGATGAGCCGGAGCGCCCTCTCCTCTCGCCGCTCGGCCGGCCCGCCGCCGTTTGCCCTGCGCCTTCGCTTCGCCATAAGCTCACCTCGTTTTCGTTTGCCTTAGCTGTATAATACACGAATCCCGAAACCCCGGCAAGGGGCTTTTGCTTTTTTCTGCCTCTTGAAAGCTTTTTGCCGATACCTGGGCGCTTTTAGGGTGCCGATTTGTACCCGGGCAGGAACCTAAAGGCGTGAGCCACAACCTCCCTCTTGGAGGGAAGCGGCCGGCGCGCAAGCGCCGGTCGGAGGGAGTCTTGACCGCTTTGCGGTCAACTGCCTGAGCTTAGCTCAGGCAGAACTCCCCCAGTCAGCTTCGCTGACAGCCCCCTCCAAGAGGGGGCTGAATACCACGCCAAATCTACAGCCCGTCAGCGGACAATCGCGGCCGGCGATGCAGCAAACGTTTACAACCTAGGGATGAAAACCTCGGTGTAGCACCCGCTCGGTAACAACGCAAGCGCTGTGCGCCGCCGGACACGCGCCAACGCGCTTTTCCTTTCGGGGGTCCGGGGACGCTTTCTTTTGGCGCCCCAAAAGAAAGCGCCTCCGGGAATGGGTAAAAAGCTTTTAAGACGTTGAAAAAGCCCCGTCTTGCGACGGGGCTTTTGACGCTTACGCCTTGAAGTTTTTCCACGCGGCGTGGAGGTAGAGGTAGGGGAAGACGAGGGTTACGGCGGTGACGACTATGACGGCGATGTTGCCCTCGGTCTTGAGGAAGTTCGCGAGGACGGGGATGAAGAGCAGTATGCCGAACAGGACGGTTATGACGCTCTTCTTATTGGACAGCGCAAGGCCGAGCAGGCCGGCGAGCACCTGGAAGGCGCAGCCGCCGTAGGAGATGAGCACGGTCATGAGCGCGTCCTCGCCGGACATGTCGCCGAGGACGACCTCGCCCTCGCCGAGCAGGAAGCGCGCGAGCAGGAAGTACCCGAGGCCGAAGATAATCTGCAGGAGGCTGGCTATGCGCAGCATTTTCGTTCCGCTTCTCATGCGGCCGTACCTCCTCAGGCCTTGACTTCCGCTTCCTCAAGCACGCTGGTGCAGTGCGGGCAGCGGGTGGCGGCGATGGGGATTTCGCTCTGGCAGTAGGGGCACTTCTTCGTGGTCGGCGCGGCGGGCTTCCTGCCGAGGCTCAGGAGCTTGTTCATGCCCTTGAGCAGGAAGAAGAGGATAAGCGCCGTGATAAGGAAGTTTATGACCGTGCTGACAAAGTTGCTGGCGAACTGGGCGATGTCCGCGCCGGTATAGCTCACGGCGCCGGTTATGAAGCTGATGAGCGGGTTGATGAAGTTCTCGGTGAGAGAGGTGACGATGCCGGAGAAGGCGCCGCCTATCAGGACGCCGATGGCCATGTCCATGACGTTGCCGCGCAGGGCAAAGGCTTTGAATTCGCTGAGCAGTTTTTTCATTTTACTTCTTCCTCCTGTTTGCGCGCCTTGAGAGCGATGGCGCAGATGAGATAGAGAGCGGGCAGCATGATGCCGAGGACGTGCTGAAGCGAGGGGCTGATGGCGATGTTCACCGCGCCGGGTATGACGGCGAGGACGCCGAAGACAATCGCGGCGGTGCTGCCGCCGGGCCGCTTCGCGGCGCGCAGGCCCAGAAGCCCGCAGATTACGTCCATGAGGACGCCCGGCATGAGCAGCAGGACGACGACGGCGGTGAGTATGGCGGCGAGCGTCTCGCCGAAGCCGGCGTAGAACACCCCGGTGTTCATGCCGCCTGCGACGAGGGATATGACACCGGCAATAAGCGTCAGTACGGAGACGATACGCATGAGGGTTTTCACCTTTTTTCCTCCTTTTCTTCAAGCTTTCGATATGCAACCGCAGTTTTATATCGCTTGCGGAGGGGCTTGTCAATAAAAAAACGAATACACGTGAAAAAATTATTGCCGCCCCTTGATTCGGGCGGCAATTCCGGCGTCCGGGCGCGCGTTTGCCCTACAAAACCGGGCCCAGCGGGCGCAGCGCGGCCGCAACCGCGGGCAGGCGCTTCACGCGGCGGAGCGACGAGGCGCAGGTGAAGGCGAGGTCGTTCAGAAGGTCGCCGGCCTCGTCGCGCGAGTAGTACAGCGCCTCGGGCAGGCCGAAGGCGCGGGCGTATTCAAGGAAGGCCTCGGCCGCGCCGTTTTCGAAGTCCTCGCTCGCGCGGAGCAGGCGGACAAGGCGCTCGGGCCGGTTCCGGTCGGCGAGGATGAAGACGCAGCAAAATTCCGGCCCGCCGCCGGGGCGCAGCCAGAAGAAGTCAAACTCCGCCCTGTGTCCGGGCTGAGGCCGGCCCAGGGCGCGCAGGCTGTTCCAGAGGCGGCTCCCGCCCTTGACCGAGAGGGGCATTCGCGCGCTGTATGGGAATGTGAGCGGCATGGGTCGGCAGCTGCGGCCCGGCCCCTCCCGGAAGGTGAAGGCCGCCGTGTTGATGCCATCGAACCAGGACTCGGAGGACTTGACGAATACGGCCGTCAGCAGGCGGCAGAGCCCGTCCAGCGCCTCGACGAGAAAGGCGAGCTCCCGCGCGTCCGGCGCGCGGCGTATGCAGCCCGGCAGGCGGCGCTCCGCCCGGACGGGGTGCGCCCCGCCGCCCTCGCGGCGCAGCTCCAGGTCGAAGCAGCAGAGCTCGATTTCGACGCGCTCGCGCTCCCGCTCGCCCTCCGGCGCGCGCCGGGCCTGGAAGAGTCTGTATGCGTTTTCAAAAATGCGGAGGCTGATTTCTCCCTTCTCGCGCCCCGAGAGCAGGATGTACGCGGGGTCCGGCATATCCCGGCCGCGGCAGATGAGGGGCTTGCCGCCGGTGTCGAGAAGCTCGGGGCGCAGGCGGATAATGCCGTCGGCGAGCTCGAAAAGCTCGCACCACAGCCGCCTCTCATTGTGCGCGGTGAGCCGCCGTCTCCTGAGCTCCGGGCTCCCGCTCAAACTCCGTCCACGCATGACGTAACGCCCCTCGCCGAAATTTGCGCCCGACGGCGCTGCCTAAAGTATAGCGCAATCGCGCCGCCGCGGCAAGATGGGTATTTACAATCCGGCCGGATTTGTATATAATATCAGGGCTTAAAATCTATGATAAAAGAGTGGTACGGGACCTATGTCTATGATAGAATTCGACGAATACAAGGGAAAGCTCAACGCCGCGAAGCCGGGTCTCGACGGCCTGGGCCGCGCGCTCAAGCTCGACGACGTCCGCGCCGAAATAGCCGCTCTGGAGGCCGAGAGCGCCAAGGACGGCTTCTGGAACGACGTCAACAATTCCCAGAGGGTGCAAAAGCGCCTCAAGCAGCTGCAGAACAAGCTCGGCGGCTATGAAAAGCTCTGCTCCCAGTGGGACGACCTCATGACCATATGCGAGATGGCCATAGAGGAGAACGACGAGAGCATGCTCGACGAGCTCAAGAGCGGCTTCGCGCAGTTCGAGTCCACGCTCGAGTCCATGCGCCTCTCCACCCTCCTCTCCGGCGAATACGACGCCAACAACGCCATACTCACAATACACCCCGGCGCGGGCGGCACCGAGGCCCAGGACTGGGCCCAGATGCTCTACCGCATGTACACCCGCTGGGCCGAGCGCCACGGCTATACCTACACCCTGCTCGACTGGCAGGACGGCGAGGAGGCGGGCATCAAGTCCGCCAGCATCAAGATTGAGGGCGAGAACGCCTACGGCTATCTCAGGAGCGAGCACGGCGTACACCGCCTGGTGCGCATCTCTCCCTTCGACGCCTCCGGCAGGCGGCAGACCAGCTTCGCCGCCGTTGAGGTCATGCCCGAGATAACCGACACCGGCGAGATAGAGCTGCGCGACGAGGACATCAAGATGGACGTCTTCCGCTCCTCCGGCGCGGGCGGCCAGAAGGTCAACAAGACCTCCAGCGCCGTGCGCCTCACCCACCTGCCGACCGGCATCGTCGTCTCCAGCCAGGTTGAGCGCAGCCACTTCCAGAACCTCGAGAACTGCAAGGACATGCTCCGCGCCAAGCTCGCCGAGATAAAGGAGCGCGAGCACCTCGAGAAGATAAGCGACATCAAGGGCGTGCAGATGAAGATAGACTTCGGCAGC
This sequence comes from Candidatus Scatomorpha merdipullorum, assembly GCA_018716795.1. GTDB lineage: Bacteria > Bacillota > Clostridia > Oscillospirales > Oscillospiraceae > Scatomorpha > Scatomorpha merdipullorum. The sequence continues at coordinate 4,966 of DVJK01000028.1, forward strand.
GCGATACGCTCCTACGTCTTCATGCCCTACACACTTGCGAAGGACGCCCGCACGGGCTTTGAAAACGGCAACATCAACGCCGTCATGGACGGCGACATCGACGGTTTCATCAACGCGTTCCTCGCGATGAAGGCAGGCGAGTGAGATAAAGAGAGCCGGTTTAAGTATAGCGGCCATAGCGCTGACGCTTTTCCTGATGCTCTTTTCGGGAAGCCTTCACGCGCCCGCCGCGCCCATAGAGACCCTGGCCCCGGCGACGGAGCGCCCGGCGGAGTCCGCCGCGCCCGAGGCGACGCCCTCGCCCACCCCGGAGCCGACGCCCGAGCCCACGCCGCAGGAGTTCACGATAAGCTTCATCGGCGACATCACGCCCGACACGGTGTCCTACTACCGCGGCACCGCCGCGGCCTACCAGAACGTCGTCACGCCGGACAACCTCGGCTATGTCTTTGAGAAGACGAAGCAGTACTTCGAAGATGACGACTTCACGATGGCGAACTTCGAGTGCGCCCTCACGAACGAGACCGAGGCGAGCGACAAGAACTTCACCTTCCGCGCCCCGCCGGAGTACGTCGGGCTGCTCACCGAGGGGAGCGTCGAGTTCGTCACGCTCGGCAACAACCACGTCCTCGACTACGGCGAGCAGGGCTATGCGGACACGAAGGCCGCGCTTGACTCCGCGGGGATAGGCTACGCGGGCCGCGACGAGTATACGCTCTGGGAGACGGAGAGCGGGCTTAAAATAGGCGTCTACGCCGTAAGCTTCCCGGACAGCACGCAGCAGATTACAAACGGCGTCAACGCGCTGAAGGAGGCCGGGGCCGAGTTCATCATCGCCGCGATACACTGGGGCGACGAGGGCAGCTACGACGTGAACTCCAGGCAGCTGACCTGGGGCCGCGCCGCCGTCGACGCGGGCGCAGACGTCGTCTACGGCTCGCACCCGCACACCCTGCAGCCGATAGAGGTCTACAACGGGCATTACATATTCTATTCCCTCGGCAACTGGTCCTTCGGCGGCAACACCAACCCGCGCGACAAGGACACCGTCATAGCCCGCCTCACCGTAACGCGCGGCACGGACGGCGAGTGCTCCGTCACTGACGTGGAGCTCATCCCCTGCGCCTGCTCCGGCGTCACGAACGGCAACAACTATCAGCCCGTGCCCTACGAGGAGGGCAGCGAGGAATACGAGCGCACCATCTCCAAGCTCGAGGGCACCTTCACCGGCGCCAACCTCACAATACCCTACGACTACGGCTTCAACGAATACTCCAGCACAAATTGAAAGCGCCCGGCCAAAAGGCCGGGCCGCGGGCTGTCTAAAAAGGCCTCGACGGCCTTTTTAGACAATAGAGTCCCCTGGCCCGAAGGGCCAATGGAGACCGTCGCTTCGCTTCGCGCAAAGAAATCTGCCAGTGTACGCACTGGCAGATTTTTCACACTCCGCTCCGCGAGAGGTATTTTCGTCGACGTACACGCCGCCGCCGAAAATAGATTTAATTTTCTTTCGCCGCAAAGCGGCGAAACTCTGCGAGGCTTTTATCAAACGGAGGCCCGGCCGAAAGGCCGGGCGGTTTATTGCTCGCCCTCGGTTTCGACATACTGCATTATGTCGCCGACCTGGCAGCGGAGTATCCTGCAAAACATGTCTATCGTGTGGGTGCTGACGCTTTCGTTGCGCTTCAGCCGCGTTATCTGCGCGGGGCTTATCCCGTACCTTTTGATAAGCGCATATTGAGAAACGCCCTTTTCCTTCATCACCCTCCACAGGTTGTCGTATGTGATCATGCCATCCAAGCCTCGCTTTCCACTTGAATGTTAACCACATCCGGTGTATATTGATATTAACCAATATCGGTTAATATTTATATAGGAGGAGACAAAGATGAAAAAAGTATTGTTTCAACTTCGTAAAAAAGACGGCAACTGACTAAGAGTTGTTAAATTCAAAGCCTTTTATCTTATCTGTTCTTATTTTAGCCGTCTTTATATTCCGCTATCTCAAATTCCGCCTTCACAGGCTTTGCTCTTGGCGAGAGAACTGCGCTTCCACCCTTCTTTTCGCCCCTGCCGACAAAACAGGGCCGGTCACTTACCGTGACCGGCCCTTTGCCTTGTTCAATTACTCAGCCTCGAACATATCCTTGCCGAGGCCGCAGACGGGGCAGGTCCAATCCTCGGGGACCTCTTCCCAGGGGGTGCCGGGGGCGACGCCGTTGTCCGGATCGCCGACGGCGGGATCGTAGACGTAACCGCAGGGGCAGACGTACTTCATTGTTATGCGCTCCTTTCTGACGCGAGGTTTTCGCGTTTTGAGTGAAGAGTTAAGAGTGAATAGTGAATAGTTGAGGTATTTGCGAATTTTCAATTCGCAAATGTTTTAAATAAGGGCGGGCTGGGACGCCCGCCCTGTGGGGGTTCAATTATTCGCCGAAGTAGCGCTTCAGCAGGCCGGCGAAAGCACGGCCGTGACGGGCCTCGTCGCGGGCCATCTCGTGGACGGTGTCGTGGATGGCGTCGAGATTGAGCTGCTTGGCGAGCTTGGCGAGCTCGGTCTTGCCGGCGGTGGCGCCGTTCTCGGCCTCAACGCGCATCTCGAGGTTCTTCTTGGTGGAGGGGGTCACGACCTCGCCGAGGAGCTCGGCGAACTTGGCGGCGTGCTCAGCTTCCTCATAGGCGGCCTTCTCCCAGTACAGGCCTATCTCGGGATAGCCCTCGCGGTGGGCGACGCGGGCCATGGCCAGGTACATGCCGACCTCGGTGCACTCGCCGTTGAAGTTCATGCGCAGGCCCTCGATAATCTCCTCGGGGCAGCCCTCGGCGACGCCGACGACGTGCTCGGAGGCCCAGGTCATCTCGCCCTCCTGCTTCTTGAACTTGGAAGCGGGAGCCTTGCACTGCGGGCAGAACTCGGGAGGATTCTCGCCCTCAAAAACATAACCACATACGCTGCAAACCCATTTAGCCATTTTTGTTTCCTCCTGTTGTGTAATTAATATAGTGTGTAATATTGGGATCGTCGTGTCTCAGGCGGTGTCGCCCTTGTCGCGCCCGGCGGCCAAGCAGTCCGCGCACACGCCCGTAAAGCTCAGGGAACGCGCCGTCACGACGCAGCCCGTCTCCTCCTCAACCCCGCGGTCAAGGCCCGCGAGGCTGGGCGAGCAGACGTCCAGGACCCGGCCGCAGACGCTGCATATGAAATGCGCATGCGGAGCCGTGTCCGCGTCGTAGCGCTCCTGCCCGCCGACCGTGCCCACGCTGACCGCGTCGCCGTCCGCGACGAACATCGCGAGATTGCGGTATACGGTGCCGAGGCTGAGGTCGGGGAACTCGCTCTTCAGGCGCGCGTACAGCATTTCGGCGCTCGGGTGCTCATGCGTACCGCGCAGGGCTTCAAGTATAGCCGCGCGCTTTCTTGAAAATTTGCGTGCTTCCATGCTCTCACCAAAACAATAATGATTCTTATTACGGTTATGATATTACCACATGCTTTTCGCTTTGTAAAGCCCTTTTTGAAAAAATCTGCGTTAAATTTTGCGCGAAGCCGCGAATTGTGAAAAAACGCCCGGCGGAAAGGCTCCGCCGGGCGCTTTGTTGTGTATTCAGCCGTCGTGCTCGTTCCGAAGCCGCCGGAGCGAGCTTGAGATGTCCGCGAGCGCGGCGGCGGCCTCCATGTCGCAGCTGCGGGCGAGGTCGGCAAGCGAGAGCATGCCCACAAGCCGGCCGCCCTCGACGACCGGCATGCGCCGCACCTGTCCGCGGCCCATGCGCCTCGCGGCCTCGCCGACCTCCGCGCCGGGCGAGGCGGTGACGATGCCGCGGCTCATTATCTCGCCGACACGCAGCTCACGCGCGTCCGCGCCGGCGGCGACGCAGCGGACGGCTATGTCGCGGTCGGTGAGCATCCCGACCAGCCGGCCCGAGCGGTCCGTCACCGGCAGCGCGCCGAGGTTCATGCGCTTCAAAAGCCGCGCCGCGGCTATAACCGGCTCGTTCCGCTCGATGGTCACGACGCGCTCGCTCATTATCTCCGAGACCTTCATTGCTCTTCGCCTCCCTTGCTTTGGGAGTATTGTAACCCGCCGGGCCGGGGCTTAAACCTGCTCCCTCAGCTCGAGCAGGGCCGGGCTTACGGCGTCGGCGAAGAGGCGCACGGCGGTTATCGCCTCCTGGAGGCTGTTGCCGTTCGAGCCTACCTCGAGGATGAACATGCCCGTGCTCAGCTGCTGGTTATAGCGCTCCTTCACAACGCTTATGGGTCGCGCCAGCGTGGGGTACTTCGCGTTCACCGCCTGCTGCAGATAGAGCGCGAGACGCAGGTTCTGCTCCCAGTTCGGGTGATAGAGCCCGCTTTCGCCCGTGCCGACGAGCATCATGAGCTGGCTGGAGGCCTTGCCGTCGAGCTCGGCGACGGTCTTGTATATGACCTCGCCGTCGCCCAGGGCGTCGCGGTGCAGGTCTATGACGACCGCTATGTTCGGATACTCGGCGAGATAGCGCTCCACCGAGGCGCCGGAACGGTTATAGGAGCCGGTGTAGCTGGGATAGTCGTATATCTCCCGGTCGTGCAGGGCGCTTATGCCCTTCGCCTCGAGGGCCGCGGCCAGCTCGTCGCCGACGCGGATTACATTATAATTCTTGTCTTCGGTGCGGTCGGTGTCCGTCTCGACGTAGCTGTCCATGGCGTCGGGCGTGTACGCCTCGCTGCCGTGGGTGTGGACTATGAGCACCTGCGGGCCCTCGGCGGGCAGGGTCTGCGTCGGCCCGGCGGCGACGAGGGCGGCGACGTCTATGTCAAAGCTCGTGGAGTTCCTGATGCTCAGGCCGCTGTATATGGTGGTGGGGACTATCCTCGCGCCCTCGTCGTTATACTGCGCGGCCGCGCTCGCGTCCGGGCTCTCCTCCGGCGCGGCGGAGGGAGAGGCCCCGCCTCCGGCCTCCGGCGTGGCGAGCACGGCGGGCAGCGCCGGGGAAGGGGACGGCTCCGTTCCGGCGCCCAGCTCGAGGCGCAGGCTGGCCGAGACTATCCGGCCCGAGTCCACAAGCTCGTCCACCCAGCCCGACAGCGCCGCCCCGGCCCCGCAGAGCGCCGCCGCCTTCACGCCCAGCAGCAGCGCGCCCGCCGCGGCCAGCTTCCTGGCTCTCCCGCTCAAGCGCTCACCTCCCTCGAATAAGCGTATGCACGCCGCGCCGCGGGCATGACGCACTTGCGCAGGTCGACAAAATGTGTTATTATCCACCGGCGGAGGCGTGTCGAAGCTCCGCTTTAATTGACGAAAGGACGCGAACAAATGGAGCATATTTATAGGCCGCGCGGCGTGTGCTCGCGCGAGATGCGGGTGGAGGTTGAGGACGGAATTATCCGCCGCGTGGAGGTCGTTGGGGGTTGCAACGGCAATTTGAAGGGCATTTCAAGGCTCCTGGTGGGGATGCGCGCCGAGGACGCCATAGAGAAGCTGGAGGGCATCCGCTGCGGCTTTAAGCCCACTTCCTGCCCCGATCAGCTCTCGAAAGCCCTGCGCGAGTGCCTGAAAAAACAGGCAAATTGATTTACATAACATTGCAAAGCGGTTACAAAGGTAACAAAATTCGAGCTTTTTGTCACCCAAACTTGCGTAATTGCAAAAAATTTTATGCCGAAAAGTGTCGTAGGAAAATATTTCAGCATAAAGCACAACACAAGATATAGTGTCATTCGACAAATTTCGCTCTAGCTATCCATATAATGTGGCCCCATTGGTCAGATTATTAAAAAAGCGGAAACTCAGTTTGTACAAGATGCCGATTGAATTCGTCCTACATTTTTGACTATAATTATTGCAGGAAGCCAAGCCAGACTACCTCTGCCCGCGCTTGGCGGGCGGAACGCTGCAAACTGAGGTGCGAAATGATCAGGAAAAACAAATTGCATATGACGCTCCTGCTCTGCGCCGCTGTGCTGTGTGTGGCGGCGAACGGCTCGGTGGTGGCCCAGTATGAGGAGCCGGAGGCCTCCGCTCCCGCGGAAATGGTTGAGGCGGAGGCGGACGGGCCCGACGCCGGGACGGGCCTCCCGGAGGATATGGAGACGGGCCGGGACGGCGAGGAGGACGCCGCGCGGGACAATTACGTGCCGCTGTACATAAACGGCGCGCTGCACTCCGAGTGCCTGGTGATAGACGGGGTGTCGCGCATGAGCCTCGGCCGCTTCGCCACGCTGGCGGGGCTGAGCTTCGACGGCTTTTCGATAGGCGGGCTCACGCCGCAGCTTGCCGAGAGCGGCGAGTACGCCGTGGTGAACGGACGGTACTTCTACCTGCCGGACGGGCTCTACGAGCTCGGCGGCGAGCTTCTGTGGCCGCTGTCCGCCGTGGCGAAAATCTTCGGCTGTTCCGTAAGCTGGGACGCCGCAAGCGGAAGCGTCAACCTCGACCTCACGGATATCGAGCCGCTTGAGAGCGGGGAAACGTATTATGACGAACAGGATGTCTACTGGCTCTCGCGCATCATCTACGCCGAGAGCGGAAACCAGCCCCTCGCCGGACAGATAGGCGTGGGCAACGTGGTGCTCAACCGCGTGGAGAGCGAGCTCTTCCCGGACAGCGTCTTCGAGGTCATCTTTGACCGGAGCTATGGCGTGCAGTTCTCGCCGGTCGAGAACGGCACCATATACGCCCAGCCGGACGAGGAGGCCGTCGCGGCGGCCAGGCTTTGCCTCGAGGGCTATAACACTGCGGGCGGGAGCTTGTACTTCGTGAACCCGGACATAGGCGCGGGCTACTGGTTCGCCGCGAACCTCATCTTCGTGACGAGCATCGGCGACCACGATTTCTATGCCTGATTGCGCAAAATCCAAAAGTGTGCTAAAATGAGTGGCGCGTTAATTGCGCCACTCATATTTTTTGGTGATGCTATGGAAGAAATACTCGCTTCCGGCCTCGCGGAGCTGGGCCTTGCCGCGCCGGAGGGCGCGCTTGGGCGCTTCCGGGCCTATTACGAACACCTGACGGAGCGCAACGCGGTCATGGACCTCACCGCCATAACGGGCGAGGAGAACACGGCCCGGCTGCACTTCCTCGACTGCTGCGCGCTTTTGAACGCGGCGGATTTCGCGGGTGCGGAGGTCATAGACGTCGGCTCCGGCGCGGGCTTCCCGGGCCTGCCGCTCAAGCTGATGTCGCCCTCCTCGCGCGTGACGCTGCTCGACAGCCAGAGGAAGCGCGCGGACTTCACCGCCGGGTGCATAGAGCGCCTGGGCCTCGAGGGCATAGAGAGCGTCTGTATGCGCGCCGAGGAGACGCCGCGGGAGATGCGCGAGCGCTATGACATCGCGGTCTCGCGCGCCGTGGCGCGGCTCAACCTGCTGCTCGAGCTCTGCCTGCCCTTTGTGCGCTCGGGCGGGGTGTTCCTGGCCATGAAGGGCCCGGACTGCGCCGGCGAGATATCCGAGGCCGCGAACGCCGCCGGCCAGCTCGGCGGACGGGTGCGCGAGCTGCGGCGCTATACCATACCCGGCACGGACGTGAGCCACGCCGTCGTGATAGTCGACAAGCTCAGCCCCACGCCGCCGCAGTATCCGCGCCGCTGGGCGCGCATGCTCAAAAAACCGCTTTAATTCCGGAGGAACGCCATGTGGTATAATGACAGCGTATTTTATCAGATATATCCCCTGGGCCTCTGCGGCGCGCCGGAGGAGAACGACGGCGTGCAGGCCCACCGCATTTTGAAGCTCGCGGACTGGGCGGAGCACATAGAGCGCCTTGGCTGCGGCGCGCTGCTTCTAAACCCCGTCTTCGAGAGCGACCGCCACGGCTACGACACCCGCGACTACCGCCGCGTCGACTGCCGCCTCGGCACGAACGAGGACTTAAAGGCCGTCGTTGAGGCCTTTCACGCGCGGGGCGTCCGCGTCGTGCTCGACGGCGTCTTCAATCACGTCGGCCGCGGCTTCTGGGCCTTCCGCGACGTGCGGGAGAGGAAGTGGGATTCGCCCTATAAGGACTGGTTTCGCATAAGCTTCGACGGCAACTCGAACTATAATGACGGCTTCTGGTACGAGGGCTGGGAGGGGCACTACGAGCTCGTGAAGCTCAACCTGCAAAATCCCGCCGTCGTCGATTATCTGCTCGACACCGTGCGCTTCTGGGTCGAGGAGTTCGGCATAGACGGCCTGCGCCTCGACGTGGCCTACTGCCTCGACGAGGGCTTCCTCCGCCGCCTGCGCGGGTTCTGCGACGGCCTCAAGGCCGATTTCTTCCTCGTCGGCGAGACGCTGCACGGCGACTATAAGCGCTGGGCGGGCGAGGGTAAATGCCACTCCTGCACGAATTACGAGTGCTACAAGGGCCTCTACTCCAGCCTCAACGACATGAACCTCTTCGAGATTGGCCACAGCCTCCGCCGCCAGTTCGGCTCCGAGCCCTGGGCGCTCTACCGCGGGATGAGCCTCATGAGCTTCGTGGACAATCACGACGTCACCCGCGCGGCGAGCGTGCTCAAAAATGCGGAGCACCTGCCTGTGATATACGGCCTGCTCTTCGCCATGCCGGGCATCCCCTGCGTCTACTACGGCAGCGAGTGGGGCGCGGAGGGCGAAAAGCGCTCCGGCGACGCCGCGCTCCGCCCCGCCTTTGAGAGGCCGGAGCGGAACGCCCTGACGGACGCCATAGCCGCCATGATACGCGCGCGCAGCGCGAGCCCGGCCCTGCGCGAGGGCGCTTACCGCGAGGTGCTCCTGACCAACAGGCAGTATATTTTCGAGCGGCGGACGGAGGGCGAGCGCGTCCTCTGCGCCTTCAACGCCGACGCCGTGTCCTATACCGCCCACTTCGACGCCGGCTGCGGCCTCGCCGAGGAGCTCATAAGCGGCCAAACCCACGACTTCGGCGCCGGCAGCGAGCTTCCGCCGTACAGCGTAAAGTATTGGAAATGCGAAAGATAAAGCGAGCTCCCCGATAGGGGAGCTCGTTTCAGGCTGTCGAAAAAACGCGCTCGCGACGGATTTCGGAGGGAAAGATATTGTGAAAGAAAACCGTCAGGGTTGTCTTTCACGTTCAATCCAAGCGTTTTTCAGAACATTTCCGTGTTCTGAAAAACGCTTTTCAGCTTGTCGAAAACTTTTTCGACAAGCTGAAGCGAGCTCCCCGATAGGGGAGCCCGTTTGATTTATGGGCCGCGCATTATTTCGCCGCGGCCATGTCACGGCAATAGTTCACGACATTCCATATGTATACGGCGGCCATCAGCGCCATGCTGATAAGCTGCGCCCATGTAAGCGCGGCGGGCAGGAGGCCGAGGAGTATGACTGCCGCAAGGATTACCGACGCCGTCACACAGTTTACAATCCCGCACAGCGGCGCGGCGTCTTTGGTTATGTAATTGTGCGCGCACACGGCCGGCGCGCTGCCTATGGGGTTTGAAACTGTCTGCAATATGAGATAGCCGAGGCCGCCGCACATGTATCCGGAAAATCGCCCAGGCCCTCGACATGCGCCCGAGCGAGCTCGCGGAGCGTATCGAAAAAGAGACTGGCTGCGAATGATAAGAGGCCCCGGAAGCGGGCCTTTTTGGTTTTTGCCGTGCGGCGCGCATAAACGCCCCGCCCGCGGGCCTTGCTCCGCGGGCGGGGCTGTGCTACAATGTTGGCATTAACCCGAAGGGAGAGCTGCATATGATACGCCCGGCGACGGCTGCGGATTTGGACGCGATTTGCGCGGTTTATGCTGAGATATTTGAAAAGGAGCGCGCGGGTGAGCGCTATACCCAGTGGATAGAGGGCGTCTACCCGACGCGTGAGACCGCGGAGCGCGGCGTCGGCGCGGGCACGATGTACGTGCTCGAGGAGGGCGGGCGTATGGACGCGAGCATGATACTCAACTCCTTCCAGCCCGCGGAGTATTACGAGATGCCCTGGCTCTACCCCGCCGCGGATGAGGACGTCCTGGTCATACACACGCTCTGCGTCTCGCCGAGGGCCTCCGGCCGCGGGCTCGGCACGCGAATGGTCGACTTCGCGTCCGGCTTCGCCCTGGGCCGCGGCATGAAGGTCATCCGCCTGGACACCAACGTCAAAAACACGCCCGCGCAGGGCTTCTATCTCCGCCATGGCTTCCGCCTCGCCGGCAGCCGCCACAGCCTCCACGAGGGCGTCCTCGACACCGAGCTCGTATATATGGAGCGGAGCCTGGCCTGAAACGGCCGCGGCAGCTTAATAAAGGGAAAAGAGCGGCCTTCGGGCCGCTCTTTTGCTATGTCTCGACGGAGATTATATCCCCAACGGCTATCTTTGCCCCGTCCGCGAACACGAGCGCGCGCTCGAGCTCGTCTATGCGCTTGAGCGCGCCGGTGCGCGTCATGTATGCGCCGCCTTCCTTGCGCGCGTCGGGGACGAAGTAGGTGACGCTTATTTCAGGCCGCTCGGATATATGCGCGGCAGCATCGGCGAGCTTTCGCTCCAGCTCCTCGACGGCGCTCTCGCCGAGCTCGACGCG
>DVJK01000029.1 GCA_018716795.1 Candidatus Scatomorpha merdipullorum
GTGCAGTTGTGGTAAATTAGTAGCGTAAACAGAAGTTGGCCGGGTGCAAAACTTGGCCTTATGTATCGAAATTGCTTCTCAGGTGGTTGCCTTCAGATGAACAGAGAAAAGCTCGAAAGCTATCTTGAAAAGAACCCCTTTGCCAAGCTGAGCGACGTCGTCACCCAAATACTGTATGACGAAATCGTCGTTTTGGACATCCCGCCGGCCTCAAAACTGAATATTAATCAGATTGCCACTGATTTGGGTATATCCCGCACGCCGGTGGTCGAGGCCATCAACCGGCTCCAGGCCATAGGCTTTGTGGATACGCGCCCGCACGCGAGCGGATTTTACGTCACGGACATGAACCTGCGCGACATGATAGACCTCTACGACGCGCGCACGGCCATAGAGTGTGAAGCCGCCGCCCTCTGCGCGGAGAAAGCGTCGGCCGAGGCGATTGCGCAGATGGACTCGCTGGCCGCGGAGTTCAAGAAGGCCGTGCCCAAGCTCGACGGCGTCAGGCTCAAGGAGACGGATATGCCCTTCCACAAGCTGATAGTGGAGTCGAGCGGCAACAAATATCTGATACGGAGCTATAACGAGCTGCTGCCCAACCTCAAAATGTACCAGGGCTCCTGGACGAAGTTCATAAACCCCGGCAGCACGAACCCCTGGTCGAGCCAGGTGGTACACCAGCACGTGGCGATTGTCTCGGCCATAAAGCTGCATATCCCGACGCTCGCGCGCCAGTCCATGGCCGACCACATCCGCTCCAGCCTCAACTTCGTCGCCTACTGCGACGACAAGGGCGATCCCTTCGCCATATTCAAGCGCGCGCCCGAGAAGACGCGCCAAGCAAAGGAGTAAGCTTTATGAAGATTGCGATGATAGGCTCCGGCGCGGCCGGCAGCGTGTTTGCGGCGTACCTGAAGCGCGGCGGCGCGGACATGTACCTTGTCGACAAGTACAAGGCCCACATGGACAAGATAGCCGCGGACGGCCTCACCTTCCGCTGCAAGGGCTCCGAGTGCGTCCTCACCGGCTTCCACACCACGGACAGCGCGGCGAAGCTCCCGGAGATGGACATCGTCATCCTCATGGTCAAGGCCACGCAGACCGACGGCGTCATGCCCGAGGTCATGAACTGCGTGGGCGGGAAAACCGTCGTCGTCTCGCTGCAAAACGGCATCGGGAACGACGAGATTCTCTCGAAATACGTGCCTAAGAGCCGCATAATGTACGGCGCGGGCGTCATAGGGACGGAGCTGGCCGGGCCCGGTTGCTGCGTCTCGAAGCCCGAGGACGGCATACAGATGTTCTTCGGCGCGGTCGAAAAGAGCGCGGAGACCGACGCGGCGGGCAGATATCTCGAGGACTGCTTCGAGGCCGGCGGCTGCCACGCGAGCTTTGAGGACGACGTGCGCGTCCTGCTCTGGAAAAAGGCGGTCACCAACAGCGGCTATAACGCCGTCTGCGCCGTCACAAGGCTCCGCCTGCACTTCTGCATGGACAATGAATGGGGCATGAAGCTCCTCATGAACGTCTGGAAGGAGGGCTGCGCGGTCGCGAAGGCCCTCGGCGTCGGCGACATCTGGCCGCTCATAGAGGGCGACATCGAAAACCTGCGCGCGAACCTCGGCGACTACTATCCCAGCATGGCGCAGGACGCCGTCATCCACCACCGCCAGACCGAGATAGACGTCCTCAACGGCGCGATAGCCATGTACGGCGAGCGCCTCGGCATCCCCACGCCCTACAACAGCGTCCTCGCCGACCTGGTCCGCTGCATCCAGGGCAACTATAATAACCAGTACGGGATGGAAAACGGCTGAGCTCTCTCCGCCGCTTCGGAATGGGGCGGCGCAACTCATAGCAAGCAAAAGAAACAAAATTATCAGCAGGAGGAAGATTAACATGAAAATCGCAATGGTAGGTTCCGGCGCCGCCGGCAGCGTCTTTGCCAGCTATCTCCGCGCGGGCGGAGCTGACATGACCCTTATAGACCCCTATAAGGCCCATATGGACGCCGTCCGCGACCACGGCATGAAGTTCACCATCTATCCCGACAAGACCACGGTCCTCACCGGCTTCCACACCGCTTACAGCGCCGATGAGGTCGATACGATGGATATCGTTATCTTCATGACCAAGGCCAACCAGCTCGAGAATGCGATTGTCGGCGCCAAGCACTGCATCGGCCCCAACACCGTCCTCGTCAGCCTCATTAACGGCCTCGGCAACGACGACAAGCTGCTCAAGTACTACCCCGCCTCCCGCTGCATGGTCGGCTCCGGCGTCATCGGCACCGCGCTCGACGGCCCCGGCGGCTGCATCTCCACCCCGAGCGAGGGCGTCATCATGAACTTCGGCGCGCTCGAGAACAATGAGCTCACCATGGCCGCCGGCAAGTACATGGAGGAGTGCTTCAACAAGGGCGACTGCGAGGCCGTGTTCCGCGAGGACGTCCTGCCCTTCATCTGGAAGAAGGTCACCGTCAACTGCACCGTCAACACCGTCTGCGCCGTCACCCGCCTGAAGATAGGCTATGTTGAGAACAACCCCTGGGGCAAGAAGCTGTTCCACAACGTTATCCGCGAGTGCTGCGCCATCGCCAACGCGAAGGGCATCAAGATGGACGCCGACGAGTTCATCGCCGTCGACCACCAGCACATCATCGACAACATATCCGACTACTATCCCAGCATGGCGCAGGATATGCTGTACAAGAAGCTCCGCACCGAGGTCGACACCCTGACCGGCGCGATAAGCGACTACGGCAAGCAGTTCAACATCCCCACCCCGACCTGCGACGTCCTGAGCGACATCGTCCGCTGCATCCAGGACAACTACGACAACCAGTACGGCGAGAAGAACGGCGCCGTCAACGCCTGAGCGAGCGAGCTCCGCGCGCGGGCGGGCAACCCGCCCGCGCGTCCGGGAGAGCAAGGGAGGAAGCTATGAAAGAGATCATCGTACTCATAGGCAACTACGGCTCCGGCAAGACGGAGCTGGCGCTGAACTTTGCCTTTCAGGCCGCGAACGAGGGCAAAAAGGTCGAGCTGCTTGACCTGGACATGGTCAATACCTATTTCCGGCTGACCGACCGCGGCAACCTGATAAAGTCGAAGGAGATACGCCTGGTCTCGCCGAACTTCGTCCACTCCAGCGTTGAGACGCTCTCCCTGCCCGCCGAGGTGGCCAGCGCCTTCGCCCTGGACTGGGATACCGTCGTCTTCGACGTGGGCGGCGATCCCGCGGGCGCGACCGCCCTGGGCCGCTATCACGAGGACTTCGAGGCCATGCCCGAGGGCAGCGTCCAGGTGCTCAACGTCGTGAACACGCGCCGGCCGATGGCCGGCACTCCCGAGAAGCTGCTGAGCCTCATGGAGGGGATGCAGCGGCATTCGCGCCTGAAGGTGACGGGCTTCGTGAACAACACGAACCTCGCCCGCCTCGCCTCCGCCGACGACCTGCGGGACGGCTATGAGGTCATACGCAAGGCCAGCGAGCGCTCCGGCGTTCCCGTGGCGTACACCTCCGGCCGTCCGGATATCCTCGCAGAGTTCCTGGCGGAGGGGCGCGACAGCCGCTATATAGGCACCCCCTTCCCGATTGAGACCTATATGCACCGCGACTGGGAGACCTTCACCAAGGAGGGGCTGTAAGCCCGGCAAAATCCGTCCAACCGTAAACTACATCATAGAAACGAGGTAGAAGCATGGTTAAATTCACTATCAATGAAGAGCTGTGCAAAGGCTGCGGGCTGTGCGTGCGCGCCTGCCCGAAGAAGATACTGCAGCTCTCCAAGACCAAGCTGAACGCCAAAGGCTATCATCCGGCTGAGATGACCGACATCTCGGCCTGCATAGCCTGCGCGTCCTGCGCCCGCACGTGTCCCGATGTGGTCATCCGCATCGAGAAGGAATGAGGAGGAGGAACAGACATGGCATTGACTCTGATGAAGGGCAGCGAAGCCATAGCTGAGGCCGCCATCCGTGCCGGCTGCCGCT
>DVJK01000030.1 GCA_018716795.1 Candidatus Scatomorpha merdipullorum
CACCCTTTGGCTCCCCTGAAAGGGGAGCTGTCACGGCGCTTTGCGCCGTGACTGAGGGGTTGGTGCAACGTCGGTGCGACGTAATAACGTTGCCAGTCAACCCACCCTCCCCACCGTAGGGGCGGGCTTCCACGCCCGCCCGGCGTCGGTTGACGGATGACGTTGGTGCGCCCGTAAAAAATGGTGCGCGGGCTGCGCCCTTACATTGTATGCCGCAACGTAAAGTAAACAAACCGCCCGTAAGGGGCGGCGTCCCCGACGCCCCGCCTTCGGTCGACGGACGACGCCGGTTGCACGCCGAAACCTACCCACTCACACCGTAGGGGAGGGCTTCCACGCCCTCCCGGCGTGGGTGGACGGGCAACGTGGGTGCGCCCGTAAAAAATGTGCGCGGGCTGTGCCCGCGGGATAGCATACGCTGGGTTGTAGACGCGAGGCTGGCGCACCGTGGTAAACACGGGTGCGGTTGGGCACGCTGAACGTGTGCGTCTAACGCGCCCCGGCGGTCACGCGAACGCGGGGCGTCGAGGACGCCGCCCCCTACGGTGGGTGCGAGACATACGCTGCGGCGTGTATGGCAACGGATGTGGTTACCCCACGCCTACAAATGGTGCGCGGGCTGTGCCCGCGGGATTGGATGCGTTGGGCGGTGGACGCAAGGATGGCGCACCGTGGTAAACGCGGGTACAATCGGTCACGCCGGCCATCCGCGCCAACGTTGCCCCGGCGGTCACATGACCATGGTGCACCGAGGACGGTGCACCCTACATGCAGCAGCGAAACCGGCCTTGCGGCATACAACGTAACGGGTGCGGGAAACCATACCCAAACTACCCGCCCACCTCACGGCTCCGCAAAAACGTACCTATCGCAACCGCCGTAGGGGGCGGCGTCCCCGACGCCCCTTCCGTTGGATAACCGACGACGCCGGTTTTACGCTGATACTTTCCCATACGTCGTAGGGCGCACCGTCCTCGGTGCGCCGCCCGTCGGATGACCGGCGACGTCAGTTCCACGCGCCCACCTCCTCGCCCGCCCCGGCGTGGAATGACCGGCAACGTTGTCATGCCGCACCAACGTTGCACCAACCCCTCAGTCACGGCGCTTCGCGCCGCGACAGCTCCCCTTTCAGGGGAGCCGAGGGGCGGGCGGAAGTTTGCGGCGTCTATGCGCTTGTTTACCACGATGCGGATACCGTGGTTTTCCTCCCGCCCGTAAGGGGCGGCGTCCTCGACGCCCCGTGTTTGCGTGACCGCCGGGCCGCGTTAGATGCGGACGTTCGGCTTGACCGATAGCACCCGCGTTTACCACGGTGCGCCAACCTTGCGTTTACTGCCCAACGTATACGATTTCGCGGGCACCGCCCGCGCACCATTTCTTACGGGCGAACCTAGGTGGTCCGTCCACCGACGCCGGGCGGGCGTGGAAGCCCGCCCCTACGATTGATTGGGAAAGTTTCAGCGCACAGCCGGCGCCGTCCGTCCTCCGGCGCAAGGGGCGTCGAGGACGCCGCCCCCTACGGGTTGTGCGATAGGGTATGTTTCAGCGGAGCCGTAAGGTATGGTTTTCCGCACCCGTTACTTTTCATGCTGCAAGTCCGGTTTCGCTCCCGCCCGTAATGGGCGGCGTCCCCGACGCCCCGCGTTCGCGTGACCGCCAGCCTGCGTCAGACGCACCCGTCCGGCGTGACCGATAGCACCCGCGTCACCTCCGGTGCGCCCGCCTCCGTCCACCGCCCAACGCATCATATCCCGCGGGCACAGCCCGCGCACCATTTTTACGGGCGTACCGACGCCGCCCATCCACCCACCCCGGGCGGGCGTGGAAGCCCGCCCCTACGGGATCACATCTGGCACACAAAAAGGACCGGTCCTGAGACCGGTCCTTTTGCGCCGAAGCGCCTTCGGGCGTTTCGGGGCGTATTCAGCAGAGCTTCGCTCCGGCGGGTATTTTGTCGTCGAGTATCAGCAGGCTGACAACCTCCTCGCCCTTCTCCTTGTGGACGGCGGAGATAAGCATGCCGTTCGACTCCTGCCCCATCATCTTGCGCGGAGGCAGGTTCACGATGGCGACGAGGGTTTTGCCGACGAGGTCCTCGGGCTTATACCACTTGTGTATGCCGGAGAGGATCTGGCGGTCAACGCCGGTGCCGTCTTCGAGGATGAACTTGAGGAGCTTGTCGCTCTTCTTGACGGCCTCGCAGCTCTTGACCTTGACGACGCGGAAGTCGCTCTTGCAGAAGGTGTCGAAATCGACGTGCTCGGCGAGCTGGGGCTCGACCTCCACGGCGGGCAGGGCCTCCCTGCGGGCCTCCTCCTCAAGCTTTTCGAGCTCGGCGAGCTCCTTGTTCATGTCTATGCGCGGGAAGAGCGTCTCGCCCTTGCAGACCTTCACGTCCGCGGGCAGCGCGCCCCAGCGGCCCGCGGCCTCCCAGGTGCGGAGCTCCTCGGGGACGCCTATCTGGCCGGCGGCCTTCGCAGTGCTCTCGGGCATGAAGGGCGTGAGCAGCTGGGTGCAGATGCGCAGGGCCTCGAGCAGGTTGTACATGACCGTGGCGAGGCGGACGCGCTTCGCCTCGTCCTTGGCGAGGAGCCAGGGCGCGGTCTCGTCTATATACTTGTTCGCGCGGGAGACAACCTTGAAGACCTCCTCCAGCGCGGCCTGGGTCTGGAAGGAGTCCATGAGCTTTTCATACTTCGCGCGCAGCTCGCCGGCGAGGGTGTTGAGCTCGCAGTCGACGTCCTCGGCCTCGCGCTCCGCGGGCAGGACGCCGTCGAAATACTTGAGCACCATCGCGACGGTGCGGCTCAGGAGGTTGCCGTAGTCGTTGGCGAGGTCGGAGTTTATGCGGCTTATCAGCAGCTCGTTGGAGAAGTTGCCGTCGGAGCCGAGCGGGAACTCGCGCATGAGGAAGTACCTGAGCGCGTCCACGCCGAAGCGGCCCGCGAGGATATAGGGGTCGACGACGTTGCCCTTGGACTTCGACATCTTGCCGCCGCCGAGCAGCAGCCAGCCGTGGCCGAAGACCTTCTTGGGCAGCGGCGCGCCCACGCTCATGAGCATGGCCGGCCAGATAATGGAGTGGAAGCGGACTATCTCCTTGCCCACCATGTGGACGTCGGCGGGCCAGTATTTCTCAAGGCCGTCGCGCTCCTCGTTCATATAGCCGAGGGCGGTCATGTAGTTGAAGAGGGCGTCAACCCAGACGTAGACGACGTGGCCCGGGTCAAAGTCGACGGGGATGCCCCACTTGAAGCTGGTGCGGGAGACGCAGAGGTCCTCGAGGCCAGGGTCGATGAAGTTCTTTATCATCTCGTTGACGCGGCTGGCGGGCTCGAGGAAGCTGCCGGAGAGCAGCAGCTCGCGCACGGGCTCGGCGTACTTGCTGAGGCGGAAGAAGTAGGCCTCCTCCTCGGCGTACTTGACGGGCCTGCCGCAGTCGGGGCACTTGCCGTCGACCAGCTGGCTCTCGGTCCAGAAGCTCTCGCAGGGAGTGCAGTACATGCCGGCGTACTTGCCCTTGTAGATGTCGCCGTTATCGTACATCTTCTTGAAGATGCGCTGCACGGCCTCGACGTGATAGCCGTCGGTGGTGCGGATGAAGCGGTCGTTGGAGATGTTCATGAGCTTCCAGAGGTCGAGGATGCCGCCGGGGCCCTCGACTATGCGGTCGACGAACTCCTGAGGCGTGCAGCCGGCCTCCCTGGCCTTCTCCTCTATCTTCTGGCCGTGCTCGTCGGTGCCGGTGAGGAACATGACGTCGTAGCCGCACATGCGCTTATAGCGCGCAATCGTATCGGTGGCGACGGTGCAGTAGGTGTGCCCTATATGCAGCTTGTCCGACGGGTAATAGATGGGTGTGGTGATGTAGAACGTGCCCTTTTCGCTCATTGCGATACCTCCAATATCTAGCTCCCAAAACCGGGTGGTTGTTTCCGGAACTTAATACTATAACAATCCGCGCCGCGCGTCAAGGAAAAATGCGCCTCGCGGGGCCCATACTATGCTGAGAGCATACTATGAAAGCGCGGAAGGCTGTGCTAGAATACATTTATATAATGTTAGCTTGGGGGTTACGCTATGCAAAAGAAGCTTTCACCGCAGCA
>DVJK01000031.1 GCA_018716795.1 Candidatus Scatomorpha merdipullorum
TGTCATAGACCATTTTGACCGAGTTCATCTGAACCATGGGTTACTTTCCTCCGTTTGCTTCCCGGCAGCCGTAAGCCCTGCGGGCTTGGAAAACTCCTTCCGCCGAGCGCCCCGCTCTTGAGGCGGCGCTCGCTTAAAATCTCGCGGAATTCTGGCTGTCGAGGTATTTTTTGACCATCATGGCGACCTTGAAGACTATCGCGTGGTCGAATTCGCGCAGGTCAAGGCCGGTCAGCTTCTTTATCTTCTCGAGACGGTACACCAGCGTGTTGCGGTGGACGTAGAGCTTGCGGCTCGTCTCGGAGACGTTGAGGTTATTTTCGAAGAACTTGTTGATGGTCTCGAGCGTGTCGTCGTCGAGGGTCTCTATCGGGTTCTTCTTGAAGACCTCGGAGAGGAACATCTCGCAGAGCGTGGTGGGCAGCTGGTAGATGATGCGGCCTATGCCGAGGTTTTCGTAGTTTATGATGGTCTTTTCCGTGTCGAACACCTTGCCGACCTCGATGGCGACCTGGGCCTCCTTGTACCTGTCGGCCAGCTCGCGCAGGTGATAGGCCGTCGAGCCGATGCCTATGACGGTCTTGACACCGAGCTCGCTCCTGACGGTGTTCTCAATCTGGCGGGCCAGCTCGCCGACGTCGTCCGCGCCCGCCTCGCCGGTGAGCTCGCGTATGACGACGATGTCCGTCTCGGTCACGGAGAGGACGAAGTCGCGCTGCCTGTCCGGGAAGAGGTTCTGCACGACCTCGAGGGCCGCGACGTCGGTGTGCTCCACCTGGCGTATCAGCAGCACGACGCGGGGCACGTCGGTGACGAAATGCAGCTCCTTCGCGCGGACGTACACGTCGCCGGGCAGGATATTGTCGGAGATGATGTTCTTCACAAAGGTGGCCTTGTTGTGCTTCTCCTCGTAGTTGATGCGCGCCTCGCCCATGGCCACCGCCGCGAGGATGCAGATGCTGCGGGCGGCCTCGTCGTGCCCGGAGACGAACACGGCGTAGTCAAAGCGGGAGCCCACGACGCCCAGCAGCTTATACGTTCTGACGGAGGAGACAAAAATTTGTTCCTGGTCCTCCCCCATCGCCACCTGCATGTCGTCGAGGTGCGAGCCTATCATGGAGAGCTCGCTGCAGGCAATGACAAAGCCCTGCTCGTCCACCACGCCAATGCACCGGTCCGTGGCCTCTTTCATCTGTATTATAACGCTCTGAAATACCCTGCTTGACATAGTTTATCCTCCCTGTTTTCATAGCATGGCGGTCTTCCCGAGGGCGGGGCCTCTCCCAAAAGCGCCCGCCTCCGGACTTTGGTTATATTAGACAAGGTCGCTGAATCATGCGCTTTACATGATAATACAGATATGTGCAAATTTCAATAGAAAAATGTGATTTATTTGTGAACATTTAAAATTCGTATGGTTAATTGGCACAAAACGGGCCTTAAAAACATTGCGATGAGCCGAAAATCAGCCCCGTTTCAAATTGACGAAGCTCTCTGAAGCCTCCGGGGTGCAGGGCAGGGTCCAGCTCAAGCGCGCCAATCTTAACGCGCCTGAGCTCGAGGCAGGGCTTGCCCACGGCCGCGAGCATGCGCTTGACCTGGTGGTATTTGCCCTCCGACACCAGCACGCGGCAGCGGCTGCCCCCCAGGGGCTCCAGGACGGCCGGCAGGCAGCGCGTACCGTCGGCAAGGGTCAGCCCCTCGGCGAAGGCGCGGACGTCCTCAGGGCCGGTCTGGGCCGCCGTGCGGGCGAGGTAGGTCTTGACCACGCCGTACCTCGGCGAGATGACGCGGTGGGCGAATTCCCCGTCGTTCGTGAGCAGGAGGAAGCCGGTCGTGTCCTTGTCAAGCCGCCCCACGGGAAAGAGGCCGAGACGGCGCAGCTCCGCCGGGAGCAGGTCGAGGACCGTGCTCTGGCTTTTGTCGTCCGTGGCGCTGAGGACGCCCGCGGGCTTGTCGAGCATGAAGTACCGGAAGCGCGCGCAGTTCACGGGCTCGCCGTCGACGCGGATTTCGGCGGAGTCCGCGCACTTTTGCTCCGGCTTCGAAGCTATCTCGCCTCCGACGGAGACGCGGCGGGCGCGTATCAAATCGCGCGCCTCGCTGCGGCTGTACAGCCCGCTTTGCGCGAGCAGCTTGTCAAGTCTGGTCACTTTGCGCCTCCTTGGCATAGTTCCGGCGGAGGGCGAATATACTTCGCCGGGAGGGATGTCCATGACGGGTGAAAAAAAGCTCACCAGGCGCGGTGCGGTCTTCATAATCCTGGCCTGCGCCGTGATACTGGCGGCCATAGTGCTGCTGTGCTCGGAGCCGGAGGGCGGCGGGCTGGACAGCACGGAAAAGCGGGTGGAATATCTCGCCGGCCTCGGCTGGGAGGCGGATCCGGCCAGCGAGACGGCAAAGGACGTGCAGCTCCCCGGGGAGCTTGACGGGGTGCTCGCGCAGTATAACGCCCTGCAGAAGCAGCAGGGCTTCGACCTAGAGCCCTATTGCGGCAAGGAGCTGCAGAGCTGGAGCTATGAGCTCAAGAGCTATCCGAGCGGCGAGGAGCGCGTTATGGCGCAGCTCTTCACCTACCGCGGCAGGGCCGTCGCCGGCGATATCCACAGCGCCAGCCTCGGCGGCTTCATGCACGGATTGAAATAAGTCTAGTGGGGAATTCTTCCCCGGCCAATGTTTAAATAAGGGCCCGGCTGCAAGCGCCGAGCCCTTACATTCAATTCATCGAGACGGGGCTTTGCCCCGGCTTGATACCTTAACCCGTGGACACGTGTCCACGGCCGCCTCGCCGTGCGAGGCGAGGGGGGTATCGCGGCATTTATGCCGCGTATCTAGGGGGGAAGAATTCCCCCCTAGAGATTTAAATTACTCGTTGATGGCGATGACGACGCCGGAGCCGACGGTGCGTCCGCCCTCGCGGATGGCGAAGCGGAGGCCGTTCTCGATGGCGATCGGGGTGATAAGCTCAACGTCCATGTCGACGTTGTCGCCGGGCATGCACATCTCAACGCCCTCGGGCAGGGAGATGACGCCGGTCACGTCGGTGGTACGGAAGTAGAACTGGGGACGGTAGTTGTTGAAGAACGGGGTGTG
>DVJK01000032.1 GCA_018716795.1 Candidatus Scatomorpha merdipullorum
ACTGAAAACTTATGCGAACACAATTCAAGGTGATATTTTGAAAGACATCATACTACTCAAGCAGGGCGAGGTCGTGCTCAAGGGCCTCAACAAGCGGTACTTTGAGCAGAAGCTGCTCACGAACATCCGCAAGCGGCTCAAGCCGCTGGGCAATTTCCGCGTCTACTGTCTGCAGTCGACCGTATACGTCGAGCCGGAGGACGAGAGCGCCGACATGGACGAGGCCTTCGAGGCCATGCGCCATGTCTTCGGGATAATCGCGCTGACGCGCGCGGCGGCCTGCGAGAAGAACGAGGACGCAATCTTCGAAAAGGCGCGCGAGTATCTCCGCGAGGACATGGAGAACGCGAAGAGCTTCAAGGTGGAGACCCGCCGCTCGGACAAGAGCTTCCACATGACAAGCATCCAGCTGAGCCAATATGTCGGCGGCCTGCTGGCCGACGCATATCCGGACACGAAGGTCGACGTACACGAGCCGGAACTCGTCGTCCACCTCGAGGTGCGCGACTACGCGGCCTACGTCCACGCGGCGCCTGCGCCGGGCGCGGGCGGCATGCCCGTCGGCTCCAACGGCAGGGCGGTGACGCTGCTCTCCGGCGGAATTGACTCGCCGGTCTCCAGCTATATGATTGCCCGCCGCGGCGTGAAGCTCGTGCCCGTCCACTTCTTCAGCTTCCCATACACCAGCGAGGCCGCCAAGGAGAAGGTCATTGAGCTCGCGCGGCTGCTTGTGCCGAGCTGCGGAGCCATGTGCCTGCACGTCGTGCCCTTCACGCACATCCAGGAGGAGATGCGCGCCAAATGCCCCGAGGAGTATTTCACCCTCGTCATGCGGCGCTTCATGATGCGCATTGCGGACATCCTCGCCGACGAGAACTCCTGCAAGGCCATCGTCACCGGCGAGAACCTGGGCCAGGTCGCAAGCCAGACCATGGAGGCCATGGCCGTCACACGCGCCGTCACGCAAAAGCCCATACTGCAGCCCCTGGTCGGCATGGACAAGGAGGAGATTGTCCGCCATGCGCGGAACATCGGCACCTTTGAGACGTCCATACTCCCGTATGAGGACTGCTGCACCGTTTTCACCCCGCGCCATCCGCGCACGAAGCCGCGTCTCAGGGACGTGGAGGCCGCCGAGAGCGCGCTGGACATAGATTCGCTCGTCCGCGAGGCCGTGGAGGGCGTCGAAAGGATATGGATAGACCTTGAAGGCTGAGATCATCTCCGTCGGCACCGAGCTGCTGCTCGGCACCACGATAAACTCCGACGCGGCGGACGTCGCCCTGCTGCTGAGCGAGTATGGCATAAACGTATACTGGCAGACCGTGGTGGGCGACAATCCGGGCCGCGTCATTGAGGCCGTAAAGCGCGCGAAAACCCGCGCGGAGCTCATAATAACCACCGGCGGCCTCGGCCCCACCTGCGACGACCTCACGAAGAACGCGATTGCCGAGGCCTTCGGGCTCTCCCTCGTGCTCGACAAGGGCGAGGAGGAGTGGCTTCGAAGCCTCTGGCGCGAGCGGCACTACACGAGCCTTGAGATAACGCCGAACAACCTCCAGCAGGTCATGCTGCCCGAGGGCTCGACCGCGCTCAGGAACGACTGGGGCACCGCGCCCGGCTGCGTCTTCAGCGCCGAGGGCGTAATGGTCATAATGCTGCCCGGCCCGCCGCGGGAGATAAGGCCCATGCTCGAGCACCGCGTGCGGCCGATACTCGCCTCCCTCTCCGACGGTGTGATTGCCTCGCACACGATACACTTCTTCGGCATAGGCGAGAGCGAGATGGAGTATAAGCTCCGCGACTACATGAATTCGCTCACGAACCCCACCCTCGCGCCCTACGCGAAGAACGCCGAGTGCCTTGTGCGCGTCACGGCCGGCGCGCCGGACGCGGAGGAGGCCGAGCGGATGATGGCCCCGGTCATAGAGCGCGTCAGGGGCCTCTTCGGCGACCTCGCCTACGGCATGGACACGCCGAGCCTCGCAGAGTTCACGACGAAGCTGATGCTTGAAAAGGGCGTCACCCTCGCCACGGCGGAGAGCTGCACCGGCGGCGAGCTCGCCAAGGCGGTCACGGACATACCTGGCGCGAGCGCCGCGCTCATGGGCGGCGTCGTGGTCTATACGAACGAGGCCAAGACCAGGCTCCTCGGCGTGCCCGCGGAGCTGATAGAGGAAAAGGGCGCGGTGAGCCATGAGGTCGCCGTCGAGCTCGCGCGCCGCGTGCGCGAGCTGATGGGCAGCGACTTCGGCGTCGGCATAACCGGCCTCGCCGGGCCGGACGGCGACGGCGTCCACGAGGTGGGCACGGTGTTCATCTCGCTGGCCGACCGCGAGCGGGTCTGGGTCCGCGAAAAGCATCTCTCCCAGCGCGGGAGGGAGCAGGTGCGGCTCTACGCCTGCCAGCACGCCTTCGACATGCTCCGCCGGCGCCTCGCCGGGCTGGAGGTTGAGGAGATAGACCAGCCATGAAGCTATACCTTGTGAGGCACGGCGAGAGCAGCTGCAACCTGCAGCGCATGCTCTACGGCCGGACGGACTGCCCGCTCACCGAGCTGGGGCGCGAGCAGGCGCGCGAGGTGGGCGAAAAGCTCAGGGACGCCTGCATAGAGCGCTGCGTCTCAAGCCCGCTTGTCCGCGCGGCGGAGACGGCGCGCATAGCCCTCGAGGGCCGCGGCATCCCCGTCGAGCTCGACGACGGGCTCATGGAGCAGGACATGGGCGAGTGGGAAAACGTGTACTTCCCGGGGCTTATGGAGCGGGAGCCGGAGGTCATGCAGGCCATGCTCTTCGACTGGACGCAGGTCATACCGCCCGAGGGCGAGAGCTTCGCGAGCGTGAAGGCCCGCGTCTCCGCCGCGCTGGAGCGGATTATTGCCGACGGGCGCGACACGCTTCTCGTGGCGCACAACGGGCCGCTTTCGACGGCGATGGCCCTCCTGCTGGGCCTGCCGGACTCCTGCGTGAACAGCTTCTGGTTCGATCAGGGCTTTTTCTCCTGCGTGGAGCTGATTGACCGCGGCGCTGCCAGGCTCAGGCGGTTTAACAAATAAACGCCGGTCAGCCGGCTTTTGCAGAGCGCGAAAGCCGGCTCAGGCGCCTTTTAAGAAAGGGGTATCAGTATGGAAGCAAAGGGCCGCGGCGCCGGAGGCAGGAAGGCGCTGCACGTATTGGCCTTCATAGGCGTGACTCTCCTTCTGCTCGTCATTGCCCTGGCGGCGGCGCTGTTCATTGCCACCAAGGGCCCGAGCGAGAGCGCGCGCGAGGCCGTGTATGACTGGGCGGCCGAGCGCAATTTGCAGGGCATAGCGGGCGTCTTCCTCAGCTCTGAGGAGCAGGCCGAGCTCGCGGACGCCCCGGCCGGCAACCCGCCCGCCGGCGAGGAGCCCGCCGAGAGCGCGCAGCCGATGATAATCATAAGCGAGGAGGCCCCGGAGGCCGCGGAGGAGCCCTCCGAGAGCGAGACTCCCGAGAGCGAGGCCCCCGACAGCGAGGCTCCCGAGAGTGAAGCCCCGGCCGAGACCGGCGGAGAGGAGGCGGATTAAATGAGCGACGAGCGCAATTATGACTTCAAGGGCCTTTCCGGCGACGCCGAGCTTGAGGCCCTGCTTGAGAGCGTGCGCCGCGACATAGGCGAGGCCGCGCCCGAACCCAAGAGCCCGCCGCGCCCCGCCGTCGCGCCGCGCCCCGCCGCGCCCGTGAGGGAGACCGCCCCGGCGAGGGAGGCCGCGCCCGCCGCGGGGCCGGCCCGTTCCGGCCGCTATCCCGAGACACAGCCCGCGCAGAGGGGCGCGCCGCAGGCGCAGCCCATACGCCAGGCCCGGCCCAACGCCGCGAGGACGCCCTCCGCGCCGGAGCGCGGCGGCGGGCAGAGGCAGGAGCCCCGTCCGGCGGCGCGCCGCCGCGCCGAGGGAGAGGAGCGCGAGCTTCCGCCCCAGCGCGAGCGCATCCGCGTCGTCCACCCCGAGGACGAGGAGCCGGAGAAGCCGCGCCGCGGCCGCTTCGGCCTGGCCCTCGGCATATACGCCGCCGTGCTCATACTTCTGCTGGCCGCCGGCTGCACGCTGCTCTGGTTCTACCTCGACGCCTACGAGGTCACGCGCCCCGAGGACGCCATGGAGAGCTTCGCCGAGCTCGCCGACGAGAAATACTGGTCCGACGCCCTGGAGGGGGCCTTCACCGTGGGCGAGACGCCCTTTGAGGACCGCGGCGAGCTCATGAACGAGCTCTGCCTCGACCTCCTGCGCGAAAACCCGCTCGAATACCGCGAGGACGAGGGCTGGAGCGAGAGCAATATGGTGTACATCGTCTCCGCCGGAGGCGAGGACGTCTGCCGCGTGACGCTCGGCGAGGTCGCCGAGGGCGGCGACGCGGGCTTCGGCTTCACCTACCTCGCCGTCACGCGCGTCGAGCTGCTGGCGAGCTTCACGGCCCCGGCCGCGCATGAGATAACGGTCACCGTGCCCGCGGACGCGAGCCTCTACGTGAACGGCGTCGCCGTCACGGAGGAGTACATAGACTCCGCCCTCACGCCCGAGAGCGGCGAGAGCGTGGGCGAGCTCGAGGCCGGACGGGTGGACGAGCTCTTCCGCGTCTACCGCATAGGCGGGCTTTACGCGCCCGCGGAGCTCTACGCCGCCGACGCCGAGGGCAAGCCCCTCGAGCTGAACGGCGAGGTCACGGACGAGGCCGCGGCCTACGCGCTCGGCGAGGGCGCGCTGGACTACCGCCTGCTGGTTCCCGAGGGCAGCACGATAAGCGTCAACGGCGTCGAGCTCGACGAGAGCTACAACACCGGCGACACGCTCACGCCTGCCTTCCTCGAGGGCTTCGGCGATTACGGAACCCTGCCCGAGCTCGAGCTCTGGCTGGTCGAGGGGCTGCATCTCGAGCCGGAGATAGAGGTCAGGGACGCCGAGGGCGAGGAGCTTGACGAGCCCGCCGCCGCGGACGGGGAGCTCATATACTTCGGCAGCGGCGATCAGGCCGCGCAGGACGCGCACGGCGCCGAGGCCTCGGCCTTCATGGAGGCCTACGCCGCCTACCTCAGCGGCGAGGCCGCGAGCGAGGAAAATTACACCGCGCTTCAGGCCCTCGTCCTCGACGGCAGCGAGCTTGAAACCGCTCTCAAGGCCCTGCACGACGACTACGCCGAAAACGGCCTCTCGGTCGAGCGCGTCCGCGCCCGCTCCGGAAGCTTCGTGCCCATAGGCAGCACCTGCTGCGTCTGCACCGTGGACGTGGAATACTCCGCCGGCGAGGACGCCGAGGACGTCGAGACGGCCTATACCATCGTACTCGTGATGTACGGCGGCGTCTGGCTCGCCGCGGCCGTCGTGAGCTGATTGGAACCCGAATAAAACGACCGCCCGGGCCGACGCCCGGGCGGTTTCGCGCTTTGGGGATGGATAAGGGGCCCGGCTTGGGCCGGGCCCCTCCGGATGCGGAGGACGCCGCCCCACAGGGTCAAACGGCGGCGTCACGACAAAAAGGAGAGAAACTCAGAGCAGCACCGCGAACACCAGCGGGATTGTGACTATGCTCAGCACGCTGGAGATGAGCGCCATGCTCGCGCCGGGAGAGGTGTCCTCGCCGTAGGCGGCGGGAATCACCACGGTGTTGAGGCCCATGGGCATGGCCACGGAGCAGACGGCGAGCGGCATATAGGCCGCGTCCATCTTCAGCAGCGTGAGCACCCCGGCGAAGAAGGCCGGTATCACCAGGAGCCTGAGCACGCTGACGATATACACCTTCTTGTCCGAGAGCAGCTTTTTGACGCTGTACTGCCCCACGGTGAAGCCGGTGAGCAGCATGGCGAGCGGGGCCATGCAGCTGCCCGTGTTGCTCAGCACCGTCGTGACGAAGCCGGGCAGGGGAATGCTCGAGATGCCGATTATGACGCCGAGGGCGAGGGAGATGCAGACCGGGTTGATGAGATTCCTGAGCGGGTTCTTGTGCTCGCCGCCGGAGGGCATGAGCATGACCATGCCCCAGGTGTATATGACCACGTAGAGCGGCATCATGAAAATCATGTAGTCGAAGAGCATCTCGTCGCCGAACACGCCGAGCATGACGGCGTTGCCCATGAAGCCGGCGTTGGCAATCGCGACGCTGTACCGGTAGATGTTTTTGAGCGGCTGTTCCTTGTAGAACGCGCGGCCGAGCGGATAGGCTATTGCCACGCAGAGCACGGCCACGACGGAGCCCCAGAGCAGCAGGGGCAGCTTCTGCTCAATCACCTCGGGGGTGCAGTTTGCGATGAAGGTGTTGAGTATGTAGGCCGGCATTATCAGATAGGTCTCAAGCCGCGAGAGGACCGTGGCGGTGGTCTCCGGCAGCAGCTTTATCCTCTGGCAGACGAAGCCCGCGAGGATAAAGATGGCCAGCACCGCCATCTGATTGAGCGTTGACAGGAATACGGCCATCGCTTCTTATTTCGGCGGCATGACGGTGGCGACGCCCTCGGTCACGACCTCGCCGTTCTGATTGGTGACGTACTGCTTGACCTTGACGATGTAGAAATCCTTCTTCTCTTTGTACACAATGTCCGCAATCTCGCAGTGGGCGGTGAGGGTGTCGCCGGGGTAGACGGGCTTCTTGAAGGTGACCTCCTGGCCCATGTGGACGGTGCCGAGGCCGGGCAGCTGCATACCCAGGACCGCGCCGCAGAGGCTCAGGCTTATGACGCCGTGCGCGATGCAGCGGCCGTACTGCGTGGTGGCGGCGTACTCCTCGTCAAAGTGCATGGGGTTCGTGTCCGTGGAGACGATGCCGAAATACTCGATGTCCTTCTTGGTTATGGTCTTGGTGCGTTCGGCGGTCATGCCGAGCTTGAGCTCGGGGCCGGTGAACCTTTTGACTTCTTCGCTCATGACAATACTCCTTTGCAATATAATTTTTCAGACACTGTCTGTTAAAGCTCGAGGCCCATTTTACCCTCGCGGAAGATGCGTTCGTCCATGGTCCGAAGGCCGGACGAGACGCGCACGTCGAAGTCGACGACGTCGAGGACCTGCGTCTGGAGATCTATGCCGGGCGCGATCTCGGTGAGGATAATGCCCTCCTCGTCGAGCTCAAACACGGCGCGTTCGGTTATGAACAGCACCTTTTGCCCGGATTTGACGGCGTTCGCGCCGCTGAAGGTGACCTGCTTGACCTGCTTTACATACTTCCTGTTCCGGCCTTCCTGCAGGATGACGAGCCTGCCGTCTTTGACTTCGGTCTTGAGGCCGCCAGCGGTCAGAGTGCCGCAGAACACGCACTTCGGGGTGTTGGAGGCGATGTTGATGAAGCCGCCGGGGCCGACGGTCCTCGTGAACTTGCTGACGTTGCAGTTGCCCATGGCGTCCACCTCCGCCGCGCCGAGGAAGCAGACGTCAAGCCCGCCGCCGTCGTAGAAATCGAACTGGTTTATCATGCCGGGGACGAACTCGGGGTTGTACGCCCCGCCGAAGGCCGCGCCCGCCGCGGGCACGCCGCCTATCTGGCCGGCCTCGACCGTCATGGTGAGCTGGTCGGCGAAGCCCTCCTCGACCGCCACGCCGGAGACGCCCTCGGGTATGCCTATGCCGAGGTTTATGACCGCGTTCCTCGGGAGCTCCATCGCGGCCCTGCGGGCGATAATCTTGCGGTCGGACATCGGCAGGATGGGGATGCTGTCGACGGGGATGCGGAACTCGTGGGCGAGCGCCGCGTCGTAGGGCTGGTTGCCGAAGTTCTGATAGTGATATTCCGCCGGCGAGAGGACGACGTAGTCCACCAGGATGCCGGGCACAATGACGTCGCGCGGGTTTATGGCGCCGGCGGCGACCACGCGCTCCGCCTGGACGATGACTATGCCGCCGCTGCGCTTCGCGGCCTGGGCCAGGGCGAGCTGGTCGATAAGCGTCGTCTCCTTCTCGGCGGAGACGTTGCCGTGCTCGTCCACGCTGGTGCCGCGGATGATGGCGACGTCAATCGGGAAGGACTTGTACCACAGATACTCCTCGCCGCCGAGCGTCACGACCTCGACGAGGTCGCGCGTGGCCAGGGCGTTGCACTTGCCGCCCTCGAGCCGCGGGTCGACGAAGGTGCCGAGTCCGGTCTTAGTGATGACGCCGGGCCGGCCCGCGCCAATCTCGCGGTAGAGCTGGCAGAGTGTGCCCTGCGGCAGCAGGTAGGCCTCTATCTCGCCCGAGTCCACCTTGGCCTGGAGCAGAGGGGCCAGGTTGTAGTGGCTGGCGATGACGCGCTTGAGAAGGCCGGCGTGGGCCATGTGGTTCATGCCCCGGTCCTTGCCGTCGCCTATGCCCGGCGAGTGCGTCATCGTGAGAGCGCAGGGATGCCCGCCCTCGAGGAAGCTGTCCTCGATGCCCTTGAGCAGATACTCGGGGCAGGCGGAGCCCATGAAGCCGGTTATGCCGACCGTGGCGCCGTCCTTTATGGCGGAGGCAGCCCCTTTAATGTCCACAATTTTGAACAAAGCTTTCACCCTTTCTTCTCGTTTTTTCCCAAGACCTCGTCCGGATCGAGTGTCTATTCTCTGACAATCATTATATTGCCGCGGGCTCAAAATGAAAAATACGAAAATCGACTTGCAGCTATGGTGTAAATGCATAGATTAATTACTTGAAATTATGTTACTATTGTGATATTTTAGGTATAAGTTAGTCAACGCTCTGACAAGGGCGCTTTTGGGGCGCGGAGGTATCCGAAGGAGGCGCTTTGCATGGAATTCCGCCAGCTCTACTATTTTGTCAAAGTCGCCGACGAGGGCAACTACACCCGCGCGTCGGAAAAGCTGCACGTCTCCCAGCCCTCGCTGAGCAAGGCGATTCAGGCGCTGGAGCGCTCGCTGGGCGTGACGCTCATAGTCCGCACCTCGCGGAGCTTCCAGCTGACCTATATGGGCGAGCAGCTGTACGAGAAGGGGCGGGAGGTCGTCCGGCTGTACGAGGAGCTCTCGGCACAGATGTCGGATTTGCCGGGCCGGGCCTCGGGCTTCCTGCGCTGCGGGATACCGCCCGTGCTCAGCACGCTGCTCGCGCCGTACCTGCTGATAGACTTCCAGCGGCGCTATCCGGACATAAGGGTGGAGACGCCCGAGGCCGGCAGCAAGGTCATTGGCCGGCGCCTGCTCTCCGACAAGCTGGACATGGCCCTGGTCATGGGCCCGGCGGACGCCTCGGCCTTCCGGGTCTCGCCCATAGTCTCGGACGTGCTGGCCCTGGCCATGCCGGAGGGGCACCGCCTGGCCGCCCTCAAGAGCGTGGAGGTGGACGAGCTGCGCTCGGAGCGGCTGGTCCTGCTGGACGAGAGCTATCAGCTGCGCGAAAGCTTTGAGTCCGCCTGCGCCCGCCGGGGCTTTGAGCCGCTTGTCGCGGCGAGCAGCGCGAGCTGGGACTTTCTGATAACCGCCGTGGAGCTCGGCCAGGGCCTGACCGTCCTGCCCCGGCCCATACTGCGCGACCTGCGCCCCGGCCTCGTATACCGCCCGCTCGCCGGCGAGGATATGCGCTGGAACATCGTGGCGATAACCCGCCGCGACCGCTATATCCCGCACATCGCCGGGCTGCTTATAGAGTTTTTGCAGGAAAATGTGAGATTCCCCTGAGGAGGAGACATGAAGGTATCCGACGTCTTGAAGCTGCCGAGCCTGCTCGGCGCCGAGGTGCTCGCCGGGCGCGGCGGGCTCAGCAACCCCGTGGAGTCCGTCACGGTGCTTGAATATACGGAAGTTGACGAGCTGCAGGAGCGGCTTTTTCATGGCAACGAGTTCACAGGAAACGAGCTGCTTATCACGGCTTTCTCAGCAAGCCGGGACGATGTGGAAGCCCAATGCGTGAATATACGGCGCTTCCATTCGGTGGGCGCGGTGGGCGTCCTGCTCTACTACGTGGGGCTCATCATGCCCGAGGTCAGCCCGAAGCTCATAGAGCTCTGCGACGAGCTGGACTTCGTGCTGATTTGCATGCCGCGCGACAACGTGAGCCAGCGCTACGGCGACGCGATAAGCGACATACTCTTCGCCGTGTTCCGCGAGCAGGAGCGGAAGCGCTTCTTCGTGAGCACGCTGCTCGACCGCCTCTCCGGCCTCAGGCCGCAGCAGCGCAGCATGGAGACGCTGCTCCGAATGCTCAGCGAGCACCTGCGCGCCTCGGTCATACTGCTCGGGCCGAACTCGCGCGTCGAATTCATCGCGGCCTGGCCGCGCTCGCTCACGGAAAACATGCGCGAGCAGGCCCCGCGCTGGCTCGAAGCGCTCGGGGGAGGGGACGAGCTGGTCGTGCCCCTGGCCGACGGGAGCGCGCATCTCCAGCGCTGCCCGACGCTTATCGATGCCTCGGACGGGCTTCGGCTTCTGCTGCTGCGCTACGGCGAGCCCTTCACCGGCGACATGCTCTGGCAGGCCAGCGAGTGCGTCCGGCTGTTCATACACATCTGGGACCGCGACTACGGCAAATTCGCGGCGAGCGAGCTCGTGCGCGCCATAATAAACGACGAGCCGCTTCAAAAGAACCACCTCGCCCGGCTCTTCCGCATAGACGTGGAAAAGCTCGACCAGATGTGGCTCCTCATCCCGCGCGAGTCCGGCGCCGGGCCCGGCGAGCGGCTTCTGGAGCTCTGCACCCGGAGGCTCTCCGAGCTGGGGAAGCCGCTGCTCACCGGCTATTATGAGGAGACGCTCGCGGCCTTCACCAACAGCGCGAACACCCGGGGCCGCCAGGCTGACCTCGAGCTCTGGACTCAGGAGGAGGACGGGGCCGTCCTGGAGAAATACGAGCTTGTCCGCATCGACCGTTTGTCCGACACGACAGCCGCCCGGCGCGCCTATTATCTGG
>DVJK01000033.1 GCA_018716795.1 Candidatus Scatomorpha merdipullorum
TAGTAAGGTACGCAGAAAAGAAAGCGAGGCAGCAACTTGAACATACTCTTTGAACGCTTCGAGCTTCCGGAGGAGCTGCGGAAGGTCATATACAACAGCCCCAGCGTCATAATCCCCACGAGCAAGGACCAGCTCTTTGAGCTCATATTCGGAAACGAGTACACCGATAAGATAGAAGTCCTCTACGACGTCAACGGCCACCCGATAAAGGAGGCGGAGGTCATCCGCTGCAAGAACGGCGCGGCGGTCAACTTCCCCGAGGACTACATGCGCCGCCGCGACCCGGACAGCATGCGCATAGGCGACGACGAGGACACCGACAAGCCGCGCTTTGAGGACGTATACGGCTACGACTTCTCCGAGCTGCGCACGGAGACCTTCCGCTGGCTGACCCGGCAGGAGCTCATACTCGTGCCCTTCAAGTCCGGCGGCTACGACTTCGGCTACGACAGCCTGCTGGTCTGCCCGCGCAACGCGGCCTTCTTCGGCTTCGCCATGGCGCAGCTCCAGGCCTTCGTCGACGTCCGCACCGTGGAGCACTTCAAGCCCCGCGCCGTCGTCTACGCTGCGCCGCCCTTCCGACACACGCACTTCGGCGGGCGGCAGATCGTCGTCCACCGCCGCAGCGGCGAGCTGCACGAGGTGTTTTCCTACAACCTCTATCCCGGCCCGAGCGCCAAGAAGGGCATATACGCCGTCCTGCTCGACATAGGCGAGAAGGAGGGCTGGGTTACCGCCCACGCCTCCAGCGCGCGCATCATCACGCCCTATGAAAACGAGATGGTCATGATGCACGAGGGCGCCTCCGGCGGCGGCAAGAGCGAGCTGCTTCAGGACGTCATGCGCTCGTCCGACGGCCGCGTGCTCCTGGGCGTCGACCTGGTGAGCGGCGAGGAGCACTACATCTCCATGAGCGACACCTGTACGATAGCGCCCGTCACGGACGACATGGCCATGTGCCCGCCCAGCATCCAGGACGGCAGCGGCAAGCTCTGCCTCACCGACGGCGAGGACGGCTGGTTCGTCCGCGTCGACGGGATAACGAGCTACGGCT
Organism: Candidatus Scatomorpha merdipullorum; assembly: GCA_018716795.1. GTDB lineage: Bacteria > Bacillota > Clostridia > Oscillospirales > Oscillospiraceae > Scatomorpha > Scatomorpha merdipullorum. Next base: position 1,055 of record DVJK01000033.1, read on the forward strand.
GCGACCCGCAGTACGAGCGCATCTCCATTGCGCCGAGCGAGCCGCTGATGTTCCTCAACCTCCAGGCCGTGCCCCGCGCGACCTGCCTGCCCTGGGAGCATATCCTGGACTCCGACGGCAAGCCCTGCCCGAACCCGCGCGTCATAGTGCCGCGCCGGATGATACCCAACGTGGTCAACAAGCCCGTCGAGGTCGACGTGCGCTCCTTCGGCGTGCGCATGCCGCCCTCCACCGCGAGGACGCCGGCCTACGGCATCATGGGCCTCATGCAGATAGTCCCGCCCGCCCTGGCCTGGCTCTGGAGGCTTGTCGCCCCGCGCGGCTTCAAGAACCCGAGCATTTCCGGCGGCAGCCCGCTGGCCAGCGAGGGCGTCGGAAGCTACTGGCCCTTCGCCACCGGCAAGCGCGTCACGCAGGCCAACCTCCTGCTCGAGCAGATTATCTCCTGCCCGAACACGCGCTACGTGCTCATACCCAACCAGCACATCGGCTCCTACCGCGTCGGCTTCGCCGCCGAGTGGATTGCACGCGAATATCTCGCCCGCCGCGGCGGCGTCAACATGAAGATGGACCGCCTCGTCCCGGCGCGCTGCCCGCTCATGGGCTACGCGCTGACCGAGATGAAGGTCGACGGCCAGCGCATCTCCAGCCGCTTCCTGCGCCCCGAGCGCCAGGAGTACCTCGGCGAGGAGGGCTATGACAAGGGCGCGGAGATACTCTATAACTTCTTCGCCAAGGTCCTCGCCGAGTATGACCTCACCGAGATGGACGAGACCGGCAAGCGCATCATAGAGTGCTTCAACGACCGCGGCAGCGTCGAAGACTACTGCGGCATAATCCCGCTGGGATTAAAATAACGCCTAACGCCCGCAGGCGTAAGCAAAAGGACCGGTCTAAGACCGGTCCTTTTTGAATACCCCGTAGGGGCTTATCTTCCGCGCCCGCCCGGCGCTGGTCGCCGGATTACGTTATTGCACTACACCCACGCTGCCCGCAACCCCTCAGTCACGGCGCTTCGCGCCGCGACAGCTCCCCTTTCAGGGGAGCCGAGGGGCGTGGGCGGAGGTTTGCGGCGATTGCGCATCTGCTTGCCGCGATGCTGACACCTTCGTCTCGCACCCGCCCGTAAGGGGCGGCGTCCTCGACGCCCCGCGTTCGCGGGATTGCCGGGGTAAAGTTGGTGCAGCCGTTCGGCGCGGCCGGCGGCACCCGCGTTTCCCACGGCGCGCCAACCTCGCGTCCATCGCCCCACGTATCATATCCTGCACCCACCGCCCGCACACCTTTTGTGCGGCGGCGTGAGGCGAGAGCGCCCCTTACATGCAAAAAGGACCGGTCCGCGGACCGGTCCTTTTTATGCTCCGAAGCGCCTGCGGCGGTTCGGGCTGTTTTAAAAGTCCGCGCTGCCGAAGGTTCTCGGGTGGGGGAGGACGTCGCGGATGTTGGCGACGCCGGTGAGGTACATGATGAGGCGCTCGAAGCCGAGGCCGTAGCCGGCGTGGCGGCAGGAGCCGTAGCGGCGGAGGTCGAGATACCACCAGTAGTCCTCGCGGTTGAGGCCCAGCTCGTCCATGCGGGCTTCGAGCACGTCGAGCCGCTCCTCGCGCTGGCTGCCGCCTATGAGCTCGCCAATCGCGGGCACGAGGCAGTCGGCGGCGGCGACGGTCTTCCCGTCGTCGTTCATGCGCATATAGAAGGCCTTTATCTCCTTCGGGTAATCGGTGACGAAGATGGGCTTTTTGAAAATCTCCTCGGTGAGGCAGCGCTCGTGCTCGGTCTGGAGGTCGCAGCCCCAGTAGACCTTGTAATCGAACTTGTCGTTGCGCTGCTCGAGCAGCTTTATGGCCTCGGTGTAGCTCACGCGGCCGAAGTCGCTGCTCGCGACGTGCTCGAGGCGCTCTTTGAGGCCCTTGTCG
>DVJK01000034.1 GCA_018716795.1 Candidatus Scatomorpha merdipullorum
TGGGCGGGAGCGCCGGCGCCTCCGGCGCGCTCTCCGCCTCCTCCGCGGCGTCATACGCCGCCTCCGGGGCAAGGTCCGGCCCGGCCTCGGCGGGCGCGGGCGAAACGGGCTCCGGCGTCTCGGGCGCGGCCTGCTCCGGCTCCGCGGCGGCTTCGTCCTCCGGCTCCGCGGCCGGCCCGGCGAAGACCTCGAGTATCTCGCCGCCTATCGCGACCGTCTCCGCCTCCGGCGGCGCGGGAATTTCGGCCTCCTCCGGCTCGGTATCGCCGGCGGACGGCGCCTCCGGCGCGGGAGACGCCGTCCCGGCCTCCTCCGGCTTGTCCGGGCCGGGCTCGGCCTCCTGCGGCTCGCTCTCCGCTTCCGTCTCGGCCTCCGGAGCTTCCGTCTCGGCCTCCGGAGCCTCCGCCCCGGCGGGCGGCTCCTCCGGCTCCGGCGCGGGCGCGTCCGAAACGGGCTCAGGCTCCGGCGCGGGCTCCGGCTCCGCGGGAGGCGCGTATTCCTCCGGCTCGGGCTCGGCGTACTCCTCCGGCTCGGCCGGGGCGTATTCCTCCGGTTCGGGCTCGGCGTATTCGTAATCGTCCTCGTATTCGCCCTCGTCCCGCTCGGGCGGCGTGTAGCCGCGCAGGACGCTCACGGCGGCGAAGGTGGGGCTTCCCAGCGCGGCTATGACCGCGTCGTCGTCGCCCGTCTCGTCGAAGCGGGCGTTCACGCCCCGGAGCACGGCCTCGCGGTCGGCCCTCGCCATGCCGGAGAGCAGCTTCGAGAGCTCTGCGACATATTTCTGCCTGTCTATATCCGGTCACCTCCGAAAGTGACATCGCGTAATTGCTTCAATGCACGCTGTGAGTTATTATATATAGTATGCCCGCCGAGGTCAAGGCGGGAATTGTTAATAAATGCGCGCTCGGCGCAAAAAAGCCCCGCAGCGGCCCGGGCGCAGGCCGATTTGCCTTGACAAGAGGGTGTTAATTTTATAAAATATGTGTTCAGCGACAAGGGAAGAAAAGGAGCTAATATAATGGCCAAGGACAAGAAAGTCGAGAGCATAACCGATATGGATAAGGACTTCGCCCAGTGGTTCACCGACGTGTGCACCAAGGCGGAGCTTGTGGACTATTCCGGCGTGAAGGGCCTCTTCATCCTGCGGCCCTACGGCTACGCCATATGGGAGAACATCCAGCGCGAGCTGGACAGGCAGTTCAAGGAGACGGGGCACGAGAACGTCTCCATGCCCATGCTGATACCCGAGAGCCTGCTCCAGAAGGAGAAGGACCACGTCGAGGGCTTCGCGCCCGAGTGCGCCTGGGTCACCATGGGCGGCAGCGAGGAGCTGCCCGAGCGGCTGTGCATCCGCCCGACGAGCGAGACGCTCTTCTGCGAGCACTGGAGCCACGTCGTCCACTCCTGGCGCGACCTGCCCTGCCTCTACAACCAGTGGTGCAGCGTCCTGCGCTGGGAGAAGACCACCCGCCCCTTCCTCAGGGGCCGCGAATTCCTCTGGCAGGAGGGCCACACCATTCACGCCACCGCCGAGGAGGCCCTGCAGGAGACGAGGCAGATGCTTGAGATATACGCCGACGTCTGCGAAAACCTCCTGGCCATGCCCGTGCTGCGCGGCAACAAGACCGACAAGGAGAAGTTCGCCGGCGCCGAGCACACCTACACCGTCGAGTGCATGATGCACGACCGCAAGGCCCTCCAGTCCGGCACCAGCCACTACTTCGGCGACGGCTTCGCGAAGGCCTTCGGCATAGCCTTCTCGGACAGGGAGAACAAGCTCCGCGCGCCCTACGAGACCAGTTGGGGCATGTCCACGCGCGTCATAGGCGGCCTCATCATGACGCACGGCGACAACAACGGCCTCGTCCTCCCGCCGCGAGTCGCGCCGATACAGGTCATTGTCCTGCCGATAGCCGCGCACAAGCCCGGCGTCACCGAGGCCGCCGAGGCCGTGGTGAGCCGCCTCAAGGCCGCCGGAGTGCGCGTGAAGGGCGACTTCTCGGACAACTCGCCCGGCTGGAAGTTCGCCGAGTGGGAGATGAAGGGCGTGCCCGTCCGCCTCGAGCTCGGGCCCCGCGACCTGGAAAACGGCCAGTGCGTCTGCGCCCGCCGCGACAGCGGCGAGAAGGTCACGCTGCCTCTCGAGAACCTGGAGGAGAGCGTGCCCGCCCTGCTCGAGGCCGTGCAGCAGGGCCTCTTCGACAAGGCCAAGCGCAACCTCGACGAGCATACCTACACCGCCTCGACCGTGGACGAGGTCCGCGACGTCATCGAAAACCGCGGCGGCGGCTTCATCAAGACCATGTGGTGCGGCGACGAGGCCTGCGAGCTCAAGATGAAGGAGCTCGCCGGCGTGACCAGCCGCTGCATACCCTTTGAGCAGGAGCGCGTCGGCGAGGTCTGCCCCGTCTGCGGCAGGCCCGCGAAGGAAATGATAGTCTGGGGCGTCGCTTATTAATGCCTGAAAAGGCCTCGACGGCCTTTTCAGGCAACAGGGTCTCCCGCCCGCGAAGCAGCGAAACTTAAGCGAGGCCTTTTTAATCCATCCCTAACCCCGCCGGCAGCGCGTGCCGGCGGGATTTTTTCGTCTCTTTCGCCAAAAACGCGGCCCGAGCTTTGTGGGGCGGCGGTATTGACAGGCAAACTGTATTATGGGTATAATACGGTTGAGAAGTGTATTACTCGACTAGTACGGTTGGGAGGTGATTCGCCTGGTCTCGTTTGAGGGCTTCAAGCCGGAGGGGAACGAACCCATATATCTTCAGATAGTGGCCTATGTCAAGCGCGGCATAGTCTCCGGTGAGATACCGGACGGGGACGAGCTGCCCAGCCGCAGGACGCTCTCGGCGCTGCTGGGCCTCAACCCCAACACCGTGCAGAAGGCCTGTCGACTCATGGAGGAGGAGGGCATACTGAGCTCCCACGCCGGGGCCAAGAGCTATGTCGCCTTCAGCCCGGAGAGGCGCGCCGAACTGCGCGGCGAGCTGGTCGCCGAGGGCGTGCGCGCCGCGGCGCAGAGGCTGCGTCAGATGGGGATAACACTTGAGGAGGCCGTAAGGCTCATCACGAAAGCCTGGGAGGAGGGCAAGGAACAATGAAAAAGAA
>DVJK01000035.1 GCA_018716795.1 Candidatus Scatomorpha merdipullorum
TGCGCGGGCTTTGCATATAAACGACGCGTAATCGCGCCGCACCCACTCCCTCGGCTCCCCTGAAAGGGGAGCTGTCACGGCGCTTCGCGCCGTGACTGAGGGGTTGCGGGCGGCGTGGGTGAGACGCGGATGCCTCGTAGGGGAGGGCTTCCACGCCCTCCCGGCGCGAGATGAAGGACGACGCCGGTGCGCCGCACCCCGCCCTCTCGGCTCCCCTGAAAGGGGAGCTGTCGCGGCGCGAAGCGGCGTGACTGAGGGGTTGCGGCCGGCGTGGGTGAGATGCAGATGCCTTCTCCACACGCCGTAGGGGCGGGCTTCCACGCCCGCCCCTACGGTGTGTGGTTGCGTTGGTTGACGGATAACGCGGTTTCGCCGCACCCACGTTGCCTCAATCCCTCAGTCACGGCCCTACGCGCCGCGACAGCTCCCCTTTCAGGGGAGCCGAGGGGCGGGCGGAGGTTTGCGGCGTTTACGCGCCTGTTTACCACGATGCTGATACCGTGGTTTAGCTCCCGCCCGTAAGGGGCGGCGTCCTCGACGCCCCGCGTTCGCGGGATTGCCGGGATGGGTTGGATGCATCCGTTCGGCGTGGCCTATAGCACTCGCGTTTCCCACGGTGCGCCCGCCTTGTGTCCGCTAACCAACGTATCATATCCCGCGGGCACAGCCCGCGCACCATTTTGTACGGGCAATCCGACGTCGTCCCTCATCCCAACCCCGGGCGGGCGCGGAAGATAAGCCCCTACGAGGCGTGGGGAACGTTTCAGCTCACAACCGGCGTAATCCGTCCATTCACGTATCTGCAACGCAAAAAGGACCGGTCCAGTGACCGGTCCTTTTGTGCGCTGAAACGCCTGCGGCGTTTCTGGCAGGCTTATTTCGCCACGGCGTCCTTGAGAGCCTTGCCGGGCTTGAACTGGGGGACGCGGGAGGCGGGGATGGTAATCTCCTCACCGGTGGCCGGGTTGCGGCCGACGCGCTCGGGGCGCTGCTTGACGTCGAAGCTGCCGAAGCCGACGACGGAGACCTTCTCGCCCGCGACGAGCTCCTCGGAGATGGTCTCGAAGACGGCGTTGATGACCTTCTCGGTGTCCTTCTTGGAGAGCTCCGCACGCATGGCGGCGGCAGCTATGAGTTCAGCCTTGTTCATTTGTATTCCTCCTAAATTTATGGATGGTTATATAAGAATCCGGCTCGCGGATTACTTTCAGGGTATGGTGACCGGGACGGGCTCCTTGCCCTCCAGGTCGTGACGGGCCTGCTGGTATATCTCCTCCTGCTGGCCCAGGCTGAGCTCCGTCAGCTCAAGCCCGCGCTCGGCGGCCTTCTCCTCCATGAAGCGGAAGCGGCGGATGAATTTCTCGCAGGCCGCGCTCATTATCTCCTCGCTGTCGAGCTTGTAGAACCTCGCGACGTTGACGGCGGAGAAGAGCACGTCGCCGAGCTCCTCCTTTATGTTCTCCAGGTCGTTCGCGTCTATACCCTCCTGGAGCTCGCCGACCTCCTCGCGCAGCTTGTCCAGCGCGCCGGTGACGTTCGGCCAGTCGAAGCCGAGCTTGGCGGCCTTGTTCTGTATCTTCTCCGAGCGCATGAGCCCGGGCAGGCCCTTGGGTATGCCGTCCATGGCGGAGGCCACGCTCTTCTGCCCGCGGTCGGCGCGCTTGATGGCGTCCCAGTTCGCGAGGACCTCCTCGGGCGTGTCGGCCTTCGTGTCGGCGAAGACATGCGGGTGGCGGTGGATGAGCTTCTTAACGGCCTCGTCGGAGACGTCGTCGAGGTCGAAGCCACCCTTTTCCTTCTCGATGCTCGCGTGGAAGATAACCTGCATCAGAAGGTCGCCCAACTCCTCGCGCAGATGCTCCATGCTGCCCTCGTCGATGGCGTCGCAGACCTCCCAGGCCTCCTCGACGGCGTTGCGCTTGAGGCTCTCGTGCGTCTGCTTTATATCCCAGGGGCAGCCGCCCGGCGAGCGGAGCACGTCGATGATGCGGATGAAGTCCGCGAGGTCGTATTTCTCTTTGAATTCCCAGTCAACCATTTCTATCCCTCTCTCACTTTATGTGCAGTATCCTCGCGAGCTTTTCGCCCTTCGGTATGAGCCTCATGTCCTCAAGCGTGACCGCGCGCAGGGCGATGACCAGCACGAGGTAGACGAGCACCGCGACGCCGATGGCGCAGAGCATGGCGAGCGCGACGTGCATATAGCCCTCGCCCAGGAGGGAGTGCGCGAGGCCGTACACGGCCCAGGCCGCGGCGCCCATGACCGCGCTGGCGATTGCCGGGCGGAGGAGTATGCGCCCAAGGCTCGGCTTCTCCGGCAGGCGGCGGCAGAGGAAGACGAAGTTCATCACGCACATGACGGCGTAGCAGGCCAGGGTGCCTATCGGCGCGCCGACGATGTTTATCTCCGGGTCGGCCACGAGGAACCAGTTGACGGCTATCTTGACGACGCCGCCGGCTATCATGGAGTATATCGGGTATTTCTCGTTGCCGCCGGCCTGGAGAATCGAGTTCATCATCAGCGCCATGCAGACGAAGAAGCTCGCCGCGCCCATGATGGTCAGCAGCACGCCTCCCGAGCTATGGCTATCCGGGTAGACCGTGGCCATTATCGGCCCGGCCAGGACGGAGAGGCCCACGCCCATGGGCAGGGCCAGGACGACGGCGATGCGCATGGAGTTCTCCGCAATGCGGCTCACGTCGCGCTTGTGCCTCAGGGCCTTGGCCGCCGAAATCGCGGGCACGACCGAGATGGTGAGCGGAGTTATGAAGCTCGCCGGCAGGTTATAGAGCGTCTGGGCCTTGCCGTAGACGCCGTAGAGCTCCGTCGCGGCGAGCTCCGTGAAGCCCGCGGCGTCCTGGAGCCGTCCCATGCAGAGGCCGGAGTCGAGCAGGTTTATAAGCGAGAGCACACTTGAGCCGAGGGTTATCGGTATGCCTATGCGCAGCAGGGCGCGCAGCGCGCTGCCCCGGCTCTCGGGTATGTCCGAGCCCTCGCGGCCGGAGCCGTAGTAGTGGCGCTTGCAGTAGAACATATACGCGAGCGCGGCGAGGGAGCCTATCGTGACGCCGAAGATTGCGCCCGCGGAGGCAATCGAGAGCTCGCGCCCCGCGCGGGTGAGCCACCAGGCCAGCGCCAGGCCCGCGGCCACCTTCGCCAGCACCTCGAGCACCTGGCCCACGGTGGTGGGCGTCATGTTCTCATGGCCCTGGCAGTAGCCGCGGTAGGCGCTCGTCAGGCAGACGAGGAGCACCGCCGGGCTCAGCGCGAGGATGCTCGGCTCCGCGCTCGGGTCGTTGAGCGCGTCGGCCAGCTGCCTCGGGAAGAGGGCCATTATGAGCGTGCAGGCGAGGCCTATGGCGAAGAAGGTCCACCAGGCCACGGAGAAGATTCGCCGCACCTGGTTCGGCCGGTTCATCGTGTTCGCCTCGCTTATCATGCGCGAGAGCGCCACGGGCAGGCCCGCGGTCGCCAAAGTCAGGAACACGCCGTATATGTTATAGGCCACCAGGAAGTGCGCATAGCCGGTGTCGCCGAGGATGTTGCCCAGCGGAATCTTGTAGATTGCGCCGAGGACCTTCATTATGACGACTCCGGCGGCGAGTATCGCCGCGCCCTGGAGGTAGTTTTGCTTCTTGGGTTCTGACAAAGCCATGCCTCCCATCCGGTCGGTCAGACCGTCTGCTTACTGTACACTAAAAATATGAAAAAATCAAGAGAATATGCCGCCCGCGGCGCGCGATTAGTTCTCATTTGTGCATATCAGAGACGCGGCGGCGCGATTTTTGTTCCTTTCGCGGCGGTATGCGGCTTGACAAATACCCCTGGAGGGTATATAATCCCCGCAGAAGGAAGATACCCCTCCGGGGTATAAAGGAGGTATGGACGTGGTCAAGGAGACCTATTTGATAGAGGGCATGCACTGCGCGGCCTGCTCGGCCTCGGTCGAGCGCGTGACGCGAAAGCTGCCCGGCGTACAGCGCAGCGACGTCAATTTGACGCTCAACCGCATGGAGATTGAGTACGACGAGGCCAAGTGCTCGCCGGACATGATTGTCGCCAAGATTCAGAAGGCCGGCTTCGGCGCGCGGCCCATGGAGGCGAAGGCGCGCGACCTGAAGAAGGAGGCCGAGGCGCGCGAGAAGGAGGAGGAAAAGGCCTTCCGGCGCGAGCGGAACGGCATCATCGCCGCGATAGTCCTCGCCGCCGCGCTCATGTACATCTCCATGGGCGGCATGTTCGGCGCGCCGCTGCCCGGCATCCTCGACATGCACACGCACGCGGTGAACTTCGGCCTCGCGCAGCTGCTGCTGAGCATTGTCATAATGTATATAGGCCGGCGCTTTTACGTGAGCGGCTTCAAAAGCCTCGCCCACCTCGCGCCGAACATGGACTCCCTCGTGGCCATCGGCTCGACGGCGAGCTTCATATACTCGGTCGTGACCCTCTTTTTGCTCACTGACCGGCCCGGGCTTGTCCACGACGGGCTGTATTTCGAGTCCGCGGCCGTGGTCGTGACGCTCGTGAGCCTCGGCAAGCACATGGAGTCGGGCAGCAAGCACAAGACCACCGGCGCGATACGCCGCCTCATGGAGCTCACGCCCGACACGGCAGTGCTCGTCGGCGAGAACGGCTCGCTCACCGAGGTGCCGACGGAGATACTGCGCGCGGGCGACACGGTGCTCGTGAAGCCCGGCGAGCGCGTCCCGCTCGACGGCGAGGTCGTCTCCGGCGAGGGCGGCGTGGACGAGAGTATGCTGACCGGCGAGAGCCTGCCCGTCGACAAGGCCCCGGGCAGCGAGGTCACGGGCGGGAGCATAAGCGTAAACGGCTCGCTGACCGTTAAAATAACCCGCACCGGCGCGGACACGACGCTCAGCAAGATTATAAAGATAGTCGAGGACGCCCAGGGCAAAAAGGCCCCGATAAGCAAGACCGCCGACAAGGTCGCGGGCGTGTTCGTGCCCGTGGTCATGGGCATATCCGTGCTCGCGGCCGCCGTCTGGCTCATAGCCGGGCAGAGCGTGCCCTTCGTGCTCAAGGTGTTCACAAGCGTGCTGGTCAT
>DVJK01000036.1 GCA_018716795.1 Candidatus Scatomorpha merdipullorum
AGGGGTTTCTTTTTGTCTTGTCAAAAAGAAACCCCTCAGACTCCAAAGGCGGCCAACGGCCGCTGGTATTTGCGCTGCGCGCCTCACTGTCGGAAACCTTTCAGGAAACCGGGCCGTAGGCAGATGCCTCCTTATCGCAGCCTGGCTTCGCTTCGCTCGCGCCGCTGGCGGTCGGTCGACTATACGTTAGTGCCGCGAGCGAAAGCGAAGCAGTGCACGGTCGGCCAAGCTGCGCTTGGATGCAAAGAAGCGCGCCTCACCAACGGATGACCTCCGTTAGTGAGGCGCGCAGCGCATCTGCCTCCTTATCGCAGCCTGGGCGTTTTCCTTTGGGGCGCCACACCCGTTTCTTTGGGCAAGACCAAAGAAATGGGGTGGCAAGGCCCCATTGCGGGGGCCTTCAGTCAGCGCGGCGCGCAGCGCAGCTGCATCCAAGCGCAGCTTGGCCCGCCGCCGCACTGCGGCGGCATCTGCCTCCAGGCGCAGCCTGGTCAGATGAGGCCGGTGAGGTCGTATTTTTCCAGCCAGGCGCCGGCGGCGGAGGCTATCTCGCGCAGGGCGTCCTCGCCGAAGGGGGAAACGAGGCCGGCGTTGGCGATGAGCTCCTTGAAGGTCATGGTGCCGGCGGGGCGGGTGTACTTCATGTAGGTGTCCCAGGCGGCCTTGGGATCGGACTGGATCATGGCCCAGAACTCGAGGGAGACGGTCTGCGCCAGGCAGTAGTCGATGTAGTAGAAGGGGCTCTCGTAGATGTGGCGCTGGCGCTGCCACGCCCTGCCCTCGCCGTAGAAGGGCTGGGCCGCCTCCAGCTTCATCCAGGGCATGTAGATGGCGGAGAGGCGCGCCCACTCGGCGTTGCGCTCGGCGGGGGTGAGCTCCGGGTGCTCATAGGCGATGTGCTGGAAGTGGTCCACCATGGTGCCGTAGGGGATGAAGGTGAGCGCGCCGGCCAGATGGGTGTAGCGGAACTTGCGCGCGTCGCCGCCGAAGAAGCTCTCGGCCCAGGGCCAGGCGAAGAACTCCATGGACATGGAGTGTACCTCGCAGCTCTCCATGCTCGGCCACTGGCAGGAGGCGGGGACGATGTCGCGGCCCATGTAGTTGGCGAAGGCGTGGCCCGCCTCGTGCGTCACGACCTCCACGTCGCCGCTGGTGCCGTTGAAGTTGGCGAAGATGAAGGGCACGTGGTAATCGCCGAGGCTGGTGCAGTAGCCGCCGCCGGCCTTGCCCTTGCGGGAGAGGACGTCGAGCAGCTCGTTGTCGTACATCACGTCGATGAACTCGGCGGTCTCCGGGCTCAGCTCGTGATAGAACTTGCGGCCCGCGGCGAGGATGTCCTCCGGCCCGCCGCAGGGCCTGGCGTTGCCGCTGCGGAACTCGAGGGCGTTGTCCGCGTAGCCCATCGGATAGGCCTTGCCCAGGCGCTCGGCCTGGCGGCGGTAGACCTGGTCGGCCAGGGGCACGATGTGCTTGACGACGGCGGCGCGGAAGCGCTCCACGTCCTCCTGCCCGTAGCAGTTGCGGCCCATGCGGTCGTAGCCGAGGGGGATGTAGTTTTTGTGGCCGAGCTTTTTGCCCATCGTGTCGCGCAGGTGCACCAGCTCGTCGTAGATGGAGTCGAGCTTCTCCGCGTTCTGCATGTACCACTCGCCCTCTGCCTTCCAGGCGGCGGCGCGGCGCGCGTCGTCCGGATCCTGCTTGAGCGGCGTGAGCTGGCTGACGGTGTAGACCTGGCCCTCGAAGGGTATCTGCGCGCTGGCGATGAGCTTTGAATACTCCGTGGTGAGCGCGTTCTCGCGCTGCAGCTCGGGGACGATCTCCGGGGAGAAGGTGCGCAGGGAGATCTCCGTGTTGAGGAACATGATGCGGTTGTACTTGCGCTCGAAGTCCGCGCGGAAGGGGCTCTTGAGCATGGCAAGGTCCCACTTCTGGGTGTATTCCTGCAGCTCCGGCAGGGCCTGGTCGGCGAACTCCACTTCCTTGTCGTAGAACTCGTCGGCCGTGTTTATGTCGTGGCGGATGTGGGCGATGGTGAGCATGGTCTCCGCGTGGGCGGTGCCGCGCTCCACCTCGAGAAATACGGCGTCCGCCTCCTCGAAGCTCCTGGCCGCCGCCAGGCGCCCGGCGGCGTCATCGAGGAACTTTTTCAGCGCCTCGATATCCGGGCGTTCATAGGGCATCTCTGAGAATTTCAATGGGTCTTTCCTCCTGCATTTTATATATCGTATAGCGCCCCGGCGCTCTCCGCCCAGCCGATGGCGGAGGCGGAGGGCTCGGAGGCGTTGTGCGCGCGTAAAAAGGCCGAACCGATGAAAATGGCGGCGATGATGATGACGGTGACGGCGATGATGGTTATCCAGGGGCCCTTGTGCGTGGCCTTGTCCACGCCGTGGAACTCCCCGTCGGCGGAGAAATTCATGGTGACGGTGAAGAGTCCGTCGCTCCAGGTGGCGCGGCGGCCGGGGCCGATGTCTGAGAAGGTGAAGTCGCGCACCTCCTTCGGCTCGCCGCAGGCGGCGGTGAAGTCCTCAAAGCGCTTACCCTCCAGGTCGCCCATGGCGATCAGCTTTTCGTGCAGCTTGTCCTTCATTGTTCACACTCCTTTCCGGAAGGCGGGCCGGCGTGCGGCCCGTCCCATTATAAACGCAAAACGGCTTTGCGTCAACGGTGCGTCACTCCTGCATCCGGCTGCGGAAGGCGGCCACGATGCGGCGGATGGCGCCGGAGCCCAGCTTCTCGTCCAGCCGGGCGATGAGCTCGCGGGCCTTCAGTATGAGGTCGCCGTCGCCCAGCCAGTAGCGCTCGAGCACCTCGCCGTCCACGCTCGTGAGCAGCGAGTTCACCACCAGCAGCGCCACGTAGAGGTCGTCGAGCCAGCCGAGGCCGCCGAGGACGTCCGGTATCACGTCGATGGGGGAGACAAAGTAGGCCAGAGCGGCGGCGCACTGCGCCTTGCAGCGCCGGGGCACCTCCGCATCGCCCATCAGCTTCATCAGCAGGTAGAAAAAGTCCGGCACGCAGAGCACCAGCTCCGCCGCGGCGTCGTTCATGTGCCGGCGCGACCAGTCCTCCACCCGCCGGCGGAGGCGGAGATAAAAGCTGTCATAGTCCCGCCGGGGGCAGTCCTTTTCGTAGTCATACAGTTCGGACATGTTGTCAGCTCCTTTCACTCTACCTTATTGTATACTGCCGGCGGCGTTTTGTAAATCGGCAAACGCCGGGCGCGGCGCGCGAAGTTTGCCGGAAATGAACGGATATACGCTTGGCAAACGCCGCCGGGCGCGGTATAATCGGAGGACAGCCGGCGCCGCGCGGCGGGCCGGGACATGGGGGTGTGCGGATATGGAACTGCTTGAGCGGCGCATACGCGCCGACGGGGAAGTGCTGCCCGGGGGCATACTGAAGGTGGACGGGTTTTTGAATCACCAGATGGACCCGCAGCTGCTGATGGAGCTGGGGCGGGAATTCCACCGCCTTTTCGCCGGCGAGGGCGTGAACAAGATACTGACCATCGAGGCCTCCGGCATCGGGCCGGCCTGCTTCGCGGGGCTCGTTTTCGGCTGCCCCGTGCTCTTCGCGAAGAAAAACCGCACGCGCAACCTCTCCGGCGAGTTCTGGACAAGCACGGTGTTTTCCTTTACGCACCACGTTGAGAACACTATCCTGGTGAGCAAAAAATACCTCGGCCCCGGCGACCGCGTGCTGATAGTGGACGACTTCCTCGCCAACGGCGCGGCCCTGGACGGGCTCATCACCCTCTGCGAGGAGGCGGGGGCCTCCGTCGCCGGGGCGGGGATCTGCATCGAAAAGGCCTTCCAGCCCGGCGGCGAGCGCATCCGCGCGCGCGGCGTGCGCGTGGAGAGCCTGGCGCGCATACGCAGCATGTCTGACTGCGGTGAAATTGAATTTTGCTGAATTTGTAGTTAAGGCTACGATATTGGATACAAAAGGCGCGTGGAACCGCGCCTTTTGTTATAATGTTGACAAAAGTGGAGTTGACATGTCAAGCTAAGATAGTATATAATTTGTCCAATTGCTGCTTTGCGGGGCTGAAGCCCGCAGGATATTTATTAATGAAAAAGTAAGAAAGGCGGACACTTCAAATGTTCAGGATCGCGGAGAAATTCCCCCTAAACACGTCGAAGACTATCTTCAGAGTGAGCATCGAGGCTCCACTCGTCGCGCGCAGCGCCAGGCCGGGCCAGTTTGCCATCTTCAGGCTGGACGAGTACGGCGAGCGCTTCCCGCTGACCATCGCGGACTATGACCCGGAGAAGGGCACTGTCTCCTTCAACTTCCAGCCGGCGGGCAAGAGCACGTCCATGTTCTCGCTCATGGAGCCCGGCGACTACATCGCGGACATCGTCGGCCCCCTGGGCCGCCCGGCGGAGATCGACACGAACGCCAAGCGCATCTGCGTGGTTGGCGGCGGCACGGGCTGCGCCATCAACTACCCCGTGGCCAAGGAGCTCAAGCGCCTGGGCATCGGCGTGGACATGGTCTGCGGCTTCCGCAGCAAGGACATCGTCATAATGGAGGACGAGTTCCGCGCCGCCTGCGACAACCTCTATATCTGCACCGACGACGGCAGCTACGGCGAAAAGGGCTTCGTCACCGTCAAGCTCAAGGAGCTCATTGAGTCCGGCGTGCAGTACGACAGCGTCCTCACCTGCGGCCCTGTCATCATGATGAAGAACGTCGCCGAGGTCACCCGGCCCTACGGCATAAAGACCAACGCCAGCCTCAACCCGATAATGATAGACGGCACGGGCATGTGCGGCGGCTGCCGCCTCTCCGTCGCGGGCGAGCGGAAATTCGCCTGCGTCGACGGCCCCGAGTTCGACGCGCACCTCGTCGACTGGGACAGCCTGCTCGAGCGCAACAGCTTCTACACCGACGAGGAGGCCGAGGAGAACGAGCATATCTGCCGCATCACCGGCGGCGTCCGCCGCGGCGAGATAAAGCCCGTCAACCTCGCCGAGACGGAGGAGAACCCGGCCAAGCGCATGACCAAGCACCCCATGCCCGAGCAGGACCCCGTCATACGCGCCAAGAACTTCAACGAGGTCGCGCTGGGATACTCCGCCCAGGTCGCCCGCGACGAGGCGGCGCGCTGCCTCGGCTGCAAGAACCCTCAGTGCGTCCAGGGCTGTCCCGTCAACGTCCGCATCCCCGAGTTCATCGCCCACGTCAAGGCCGGCGAGTATGAGGAGGCGTACAACGTCATCAACAGCACGAACTCCCTCGCCGCCGTCTGCGGCCGCGTCTGCCCGCAGGAGAAGCAGTGCGAGAGCAAGTGCGTCCGCGGCATAAAGGGCGAGCCCGTCGCGATTGGCCGCCTGGAGCGCTATGTCGCCGACTTCCACCTCGAGCATGGCGACACCCACGGCGCGGAGGCCCCGCGCAAGGCGCCGAGCAACGGACACAAGGTCGCGGTGATAGGCTCCGGCCCGAGCGGACTCACCTGCGCCGGCGACCTCGCCAAGAAGGGCTATGAGGTCACGGTCTTCGAGGCCCTGCACAAGTGCGGCGGCGTCCTGGCCTACGGCATCCCCGAGTTCCGTCTGCCCAAGGCGATTGTCGACCGCGAGGTCAAGAACCTCGAGAGCTACGGCGTCAGGTTCGTCACCGACTGCATCATCGGCCGCACCATGCCGCTCGACCAGCTGTTTGCCGACGGCTTCGAGGCCGTGTTCATCGGCTCCGGCGCGGGCCTGCCGCAGTTTTTGAACATCCCGGGCGAGAACCTGCTCGGCGTCTACTCCGCCAACGAGTACCTCACCCGCATAAACCTCATGAAGGCCTATCGCGACGACTACGACACGCCGATAAAGTCCAACGCCAAGCGCATCGCCGTCGTCGGCGCGGGCAACGTGGCCATGGACGCCGCCCGCTGCGCCAAGCGCATGGGCGCAGAGGAGGTCTTCATCGTCTACCGCCGCGGCCGCGACGAGCTGCCCGCCCGCGCGGAGGAGGTCCACCACGCCGAGGAGGAGGGGATAGAGTTCCGCCTGCTCAACAACCCGGTGGAGATTCTCGGCGACATCAACGGCAAGGTCGTCGGCCTCAAGTGCGTCCGCATGAAGCTCGGCGAGCCGGACGCGAGCGGCCGCGCGAGCGTCACGCCCATAGAGGGCAGCGAGTTCGTCATGGTCGCCGACGCGGTCATAGTCGCGATAGGCACCACGCCCAACCCGCTCCTGCGCACCACCACTCCGGGCCTCGAGACCAACCGCAAGGGCTGCCTTGTGGTCAACGAGGACGCCATGACCTCCCGCAATGCCGTCTACGCCGGCGGCGACGCCGTCACCGGCGCGGCCACCGTCATCCTCGCCATGGGCGCCGGCAAGAAGGGCGCCGAGAGCATAG
The DNA here is from genome assembly GCA_018716795.1 of Candidatus Scatomorpha merdipullorum. Taxonomy (GTDB): domain Bacteria; phylum Bacillota; class Clostridia; order Oscillospirales; family Oscillospiraceae; genus Scatomorpha; species Scatomorpha merdipullorum. The sequence continues at coordinate 6,370 of DVJK01000036.1, forward strand.
ATAAGTACCTTATGGGCTGAAACGCATTTCAGCGAAAAAGGACCGGTCCTCGGACCGGTCCTTTTTGCGTGTTTGCGCCCACCGTAGGGGAGGGCTTCCACGCTCGCCCGGCGTTGGATGAAAGATGACGTGGGTTCGCCCGTAAGAAATGGTGCGCGGGCTGTGCCCGCGGGATTTGGATGCGTTGGGTGGTGGGCGCGAGGCATGCGCGCCGTGGGTGACGCGGGTGCGGTTGGTCAAGCCGGACGGGTGCGCCTAATGTGGCCCGGCAATCACGCAAACGCGGGGCGTCGAGGACGCCGCCCCTTACGGGCTGGAGGAAAACCACGGTATCAGCATCACGGCATACAGATGCGCCATCGCCGCAAACCTCCGCCCACCCCTCGGCTCCCCTGAAAGGGGAGCTGTCGCGGCGCGAAGCGGCGTGACTGAGGGGTTGGTGCAAGGTCGGTGCGGGCATACCAGCGTTATCCGTCAACCGAGGCCGGGCGGGCGTGGAAGCCCGCCCCTACGGGGTGTGGGGAGGTGGGTGCGCGAAATACAGCGTCGCCCGTCGACCGGAGTCAGGCGGGCGTGGAGGTGGGTTGGCGCGTGGAACCAACGTTATCCATAGGCCGACGGCGGCGCACCCTACGGCGCGAGGAGAACGTTTCCACATCGTAATTACGTCGTCCGTCAACCAACGGAAGGGGCGTCGGGGACGCCGCCCCCTACGGGGTGTGCGTGTGGGTAGGTTTCAGCGGAGCCGTGAGGTGTTGTTTATCACACCCGTTACGGTGTATACCGCAAGCCCGGTTACGCTGCTGCATGTAGGGTGCACCGTCCTCGGTGCACCGTGGCTGCGGGATTGCCGGGGCGGGTTGGTTGCGGACGTTTGGCTTGACCGATTGCGCCAGCGTTTCCTACGGTGCATCCGCCTCGCGTCCACAACCCAACGTATGCAATTTCGCGGGCACCGCCCGCGCACCATTGGTATGGGCGCGGAGTAATCACACCCGCCGCGTTGTATGCCGCAGCGTTCGTCTTGCACCCACCGTAGGGGGCGGCGTCCTCGACGCCCCTTGCTCCTTGTGATTGCCGAGCTGGGTTAGACGTAGCCGTTTGGCGTGGCCGATTGCACCCGCGTTTCCCTCGGTGCTCCTGCTTCGCGTCCACCACTCAACGCATCCAATCCCGCGGGCACCGCCCGCGCACCTTTGGCACGGGCGCACCCACGTTGTCCGTCCACCCACGCCGGGAGGGCGTGGAAGCCCTCCCCTACGGCGGGTGTGGAAGGGTTCGGCGTGCAACCGGCGTCGTCCATCGACCAAAGGCGGGGCGTCGGGGACGCCGCCCCTTACGGGCGGTTTGTATACTTCGCGTTGCGGCGTACAACGTAGGGGCACCGCCCGCGCACCATTTCGTGCGGGCGTTCCGACGCCGTCCGTCAACCCACGCCGGGATGGCATGGAAGCCCTCCCCTACGGTGGGTGGGGCGGTTGATGGGCAACGTGGTTGCGACGCACCAACGTCGTCCCCAACCCCTCAGTCACGGCGCAAAGCGCCGCGACAGCTCCCCTTTCAGGGGAGCCGAGAGGGCGGGGTGCGGCGCGCCGACGTTATTCGTTCACCCGCGTCGTCCGCAACCCCTCAGTCGCGGCGCTCCGCTTACTCCACGCTTATTTTTTCGGCGGTGATGTCCTTTATTGTGGGGCAGTTGGCCATGGTCATCATGTACTCGAGCTCGGCGCGCTTGGTGTTGGCATAGAGCTCGACGCCCTCGGCGCCGCCGCCGTGCGCGGCCACGACGAAGGGGCGGCCTATCATGGCGGCGTCCGCGCCCAGGGCCAGGACCTTGAAGATGTCCGCGCCGGTGCGGATGCCGCCGTCGACGATTATCGTGAGCCTGTCGCCGACCGCGGCGCGTATCTCGGGCAGCACCTTGGCCGTGGCCTCTGCGTCGGTCATGACGCGGCCGCCGTGCGTGGAGACGATGATGCCCGCGCAGCCGGCCTCGGCGCATTTGAGCGCGCCCTCGGCGGTCATGATGCCCTTGGCGATGAAGGGCACAGGCAGGCTCTCGGCCACGGCGCGCAGGTCGGCGACGCTCTTGGACGAGAGCGTCTTGACCGCGGAGCCCATGTTGGCGAAGGCCGCGGCGTCTATGTCGCAGGCGACGGCGGGGCAGCCGGCCTCGGTGCAGCGCTGGGCCTGGGCGATGAGCTTGCCGTTGTCGCGCCAGGGCTTGACCGTGGCGACGTCGAGGCCGCCGTTGGCCTTCGCGGCCTCGAGCCCGTCCTTGAGCTGGCCGGGCGCGCCGTCGCCGGTGAAGGGCAGGATGCCCGCCCTGGCCGCGCCGGTGACGGCCATCATGGACCAGTCCGCCGTGGACATGGCCCCGTTATAGTTGTGCCCGTTGAGCCCGCCGATTGGCGCGAGGCAGAGCGGCGCGGCGAGCCTGACGCCGAACAGGGTGGTCGAGGCGTCCGGCTCCCAGGGCTCGTGAATGGTGTCCATGCGTATTTTGACGCGCCTGAGGTATTCCACGCAGGCCGTCCAGGCCGAGCCGTCTCCCATGGAGCCGACGCCCGGTATTTTGCCCTTGCAGCCGCGCCCGTCACATTCGGGGCAGACCCGGCAGTTCGGGCCCATCATTTCGCGGGCCTTCGCCCAGATTTCGTCGAGTGTCATAGCTTCTCCCTCCCGCCGCCGAGGCGGCTTTGCGAATATAAGCCTATTTTACTACGTCAAAGCGCGAGAGGCAAGAGCGGCTTGCCGCATACGCCGCCGGGGCGGAATAAGCTCCCGCAGAGCGAAGGCGCAAAAAAGACCGGCCCGCAGGCCGGTCCCGTTTGCTCGCCGGTTTCCCGACGTGCTCTTACATTGAGCCTATGAGCTCGACTATAACCTTGCCGACGGCGTCGGCAAACTGGCTGATGTGGCGGATGCGGACGAGCTCGCGGCCGTATATGCGGCGGGCGTTCGGAAGCTCCTCCTCCTCGCCGGTGAAGACGCACATGACGCTCACGCCCATGCGGCGGAGCTTTTCGACCTCGGCGGAGGAGTCGGCGACGCCGGCCTCGCCCTGATAGTCCTTCTGGCGGCCCTGGGCGTCGGCGACCTTTTTGACGTCGTTCGGGCTGCAGTCGGAGAGGGTTATCAGTATCCTCCGCTCGTAGGGGCTGGAGGAGAGGAGATAGTTCGCGGCGCGCAGGGCCAGGCCGTCGCGGTTGAAGCCCGCGGCGGAGTATTCAAAAACGGCCTCGTTTTTCTCGGGCTCGTTGTAATCCCGGTAGATGCGCGTGACGGTGCAGCTGCCGACGCTGCAAAAGGACATGACGCGCACCGGCAGACCGCAGCGCGTGAGGCTCTCGGCGAGGATATAGGCCTGGGAGGCCACCTTCTCCTGGCGCTGGAGCTGGCTGGCGGAGCCGTCGAGCAGCAGGTCGACGGAGAGCTCGGTGTCCGTCATGCGCTCGTGCTTTTCGAAGACGCTTCCGTCGTTCAAATAGACGCCGCGCCATATCCGGGCGGCGTTGAGCTCGCCCGCGCGGGACTTTATCATCGTGTCGTCGAGGTGGACGAGGATGCAGTTGCGCACCTTCTCCGTCAGGCGGATGATGGCCAGGCGGTGGGCGACGATGCCGTCGTTATAATATTTCCGGTTGGCCTCGGCCTGGCTGCGCGAGGTCTGGCGCTGGAGCCGGACTTCGGCGTCGCGCGGTTCGGCGGAGAATTCGCCGCGCGTGAAGTGGAGCATACAGCCCGCGTGCCGGTCGCGGCAGAGGCGGTCTTCGATATTCGTGACGTCGCCGCGGCTGTACATGGACTCGCCGAAGCAGTCGGCGACATAGCCGCGCAGCTGCTCGGGCGTCTTGTCGCCGGTGAGGCGGCCGATGGGGCTGAGCTTTCCGGCCTTGCGCCTGACCTCCTTCGAGCTCACGCGCGCGCCGAGGAAGTACCGCCGGCGGCCTATGCCGCCCATGAACTGCGGCAGCTTCGCAAGCGTGTCGTGCCGGAGCATGCCGCCGGTGACGCCGAAATAGTCCTTGAGTATGCCGCGCATTCGCTCGCAGAGCTGCTCGCTCGTGAGCTCGGGCGGGAACTCCAGCGCCTCGAGCAGCTTTTCCTCCCGGGGCGGGAGCCTGTGCCTCTCGCCCAGGACGCGGCGGTAGTGCTCGAGCTTTATGCGGTCGGCCATGGGCAGGTCGAGGTCGTTGAAGTCCGCGGCCTGGGCGACGACCGTGCGCGCATAGCCCTGACGCAGCAATCGCAGGGCCGGCCGCTCCGCTATCGCGCGCTGATAGGCGCAGTTTTCAAGCCCCGTCCAGAAGAGGTCCTGCCAGGTCTCGCCCTGGGCGGCGTTCTCCATGCCGTCGAGCAGCTTCTTTATCGTGGGATAGTCGTAGTATTTATACACCGCGCCGACGATGCTGTTCATATACACGTCGGCATAGCCCTCCGGATCGTAGGCCCGGCTCTCGGGGTGGAGGCCGTAGTCCCCGGCGGCGTTCCAGATGAGGTTGGTGGCGCGGCGCTGCTGCCGCTCCTGCTCGACCTCGCTGAGCTCCTCATGAGCCCGTCTCAGGGCGCACATCTCAGCCGAAGAGGCCGCCGCGGCCCAGGTCGGCGGGGATGCGCGAGGTTATGACGTCCTCGACCAGCTTGCGCTCGAAGGGATCGAAGGCCTTGTTGACCACGCCCATGCGCAGGCTGTCGACGGCCTTGAGGCCGCGCTCCATGAGGTCGACCGCGCTCATGAGGCCGCGCAGGTCGAGCGCCTTGGTCGAGATTTCCGCGCTGTCCACCTTGCGGCGGAGGTCGGAATAGAGCCCCGAGAACTGCTTTACCCACTCGTCTTTGAGCGTGGGATGCTCGCGCTTCAAAAGCTTGGCGAGGTTTTCCTCGCTTATCGGCGGCATCTCGATGACGACGAAGCGGCTCACAAGCGCCTCGTTGAGCTCGCGCGTGCCGGCGTAGCCGTAGTTCATCGTGCCGATGAAGCGCGTCGCGCCGTCCATCTTAATGCGGTCGTATCCGGGCACGTCTATGACGCGGCGGAAGTCCAGTGTGGCGTGCAGGACGGCCAGCGACTCGTTCTTCGCCATGTTTATCTCGTCGAGTATGCCGAAGCCGCCGAGCGTCGCGCACTGGGTTATCGGGCCGGGGCGGAAGCTGACCTCGCCGTTTTTGAAGGTGTCGGTGCCTATGAGCGAGGCGGCGTCGGTGTTTATATAAAAGCTGACGTCCCAGCTCGGGCGGCCGAAGGCCGCGGCCAGGTTCTCGGCCAGCACGTTCTTGCCTGTGGCCTTGGGGCCGACGAGCAGCAGGTTCTCTCCGCAGAGCAGGGCGGTGGCCGCCGCCTCCCAGATATCCCTGCCGTAGTAGTCGAAGCGCGGCTTGTCCAGAAGCCTGCGCCCGGCCTCCTCCGAGACGGGATGCTTCGCGCGGAACTCCTCTATGGCGGATATTATGCCGGGATCTATGCCCTCCCGGCGCAGAAAGTCAAGCATGATTCAACCTCCCAGGGGCGTTTTGTCTTCAACCCGGATTCTACTACATTTTACGGCGGATGTCAAAACAATTCAACAGCGACTTAATCGTCGCCCTCATTTATTTCTTCCCGCGCGCCGAATACGTTTGACTATTCCGTCCGCATATGTTAAACTGTGAACGATAAATTTTAACTTTTCCACAAGCTCTGGCCCTGATTTGACCAGGCATTTGTCAAAATCCACGCCTGAAAGGGGTAGTTATACATGCTCAGGACGATAGAAATAAAGCAGAGCATCTTTGCTGACAACGACAGGGATGCGGACGCACTCCGCTCGGAGCTCAGGGAGAAAGGCGTCTTCCTGCTCAACCTGATGAGCTCGCCCGGCTCGGGCAAGACGACGACGCTGGTCAAGACCATCGCCGCGCTTCAAAACGAGCTGCGGATAGGGGTTATCGAGGCGGACATAGACTCCGACGTCGACGCGCACACGGTGCAGCGCGCCGGGGCCAAGGCCATTCAGCTGCACACGGGCGGCATGTGCCACCTGACGGCGGACATGACCCGCCAGGGCGTGGAGGCCCTGGGCGTGGAGGACGTCGACCTCGCCATACTCGAAAACGTCGGCAACCTCGTCTGCCCGGCGGAGTTCGACACGGGCGCGGCCAAAAACGCGATGATACTCTCGGTGCCGGAGGGGCACGACAAGCCCCTGAAGTACCCGCTGATGTTCGAGGTCTGCGACGTCATGCTGATAAACAAGATAGACGTCCTGCCCTACTTCGACTTCGACCTCGACAAGGTCCGCGAGTACGCCCTCAAGCGCAACCCGAAGCTCGAGCTCATACCCATAAGCGCCAAGACCGGCGAGGGCATAGACAAGTGGTGCGATTGGCTCCGCCGCGAGGTCAGGGCCTGGCAGAACAGGTGAACAAAGGCGAAAGCCGTTAAAAATCTAAGGAGGGGAGGCCAGATATGAGAGCATCAATCCTCAAGCTGGCGACAAAGATAAGCCTGGAGTGCGGCACCTATACGGGCGTCACTCCCAACGACCCCGAGTATAAGATACTCGACCCGGTCATAACCGACGAGATGGCGGAAATCGCCATGGGCCTCAAGGTGCGCAAGTACGTCTCCGCCGCCGAGGTGGCCAAGAAGGTCAAGAAGCCCCTCGCGCGCGTGAGCGAGGTGCTCTACGAGCTGACGAACATAGGCCTGTGCCGCGTGAGCCTCAAGGACGGGGAGGACAAGTTCTTCCTGCCGATATGGGTGCCGGGCATCATGGAGATGATGGTCGGCAACAAGGAGCAGGTGGAGCGCTATCCGGTCATAGCCGAGTGCTTCGAGGAGTATACCCGCCGGCGCATCGCCCCGCTCGCGCCCTTCGTGCCGGTCGGCCAGGGCATGATGCGCGTCATCCCCGTCGAGATGGCGATTCAGAACGACGCCCACCGCGGCACCTACGAGGAGATACACGAGATAGTTGAAAACTCCTGGGCCATCGCGGTCACCGACTGCTCCTGCCGCAGGAGCCGCCGCCTCATGGGCGAGGGCTGCGGGCATCTGGAGAAGGACGTCTGCATCTTCTTCAACGAGGGCGCGGAGTATCACATCCGCACGGGCCACGGCCGCGAGATAGACAAGGCCGAGTGCTATGAAATTCTCAAGCGCTGCGAGGAAAACGGCCTCGTCCACGAGATTTCGAACCTCGACCCGCCCAACGGCGCGGCCGCGATATGCAACTGCTGCGGCTGCTCCTGCTTCTCGCTGCGCATAGCGGAGTATTTCAAGACTCCGGACGTCATTCGCTCCAACTACGTCGCCGAAGTCGACGCGAGCAAGTGCGTGGCCTGCGGCCTCTGCGTTGAAAACTGCAACCTCGGCGCGCTCAAGCTCGGCCAGAAGCTCTGCTCCGAGCCCAGCCGCGCCCCCGAGCACGACACCCCGCACGACAAGCTGCTCTGGTTCGGCCAGGACAAGTACGACCCCTACTACCGCACCAACCGCGGGTACACCGCCGAGGACGGCACCGCGCCCTGCAAGACCCGCTGTCCGGCGCACATCCCCGTCCAGGGCTACATAAAGCTCGCCAGCCTCGGCAGGTTCGACGAGGCGCTTGAGCTCATCCGGCGCGAGAACCCCTTCCCCGCGGTCTGCGGCCGCGTGTGCCCGCGCTTCTGCGAGGAGGCCTGCTCCCGCGGCGAGGTCGACGCGCCCGTGGCGATAGACGAGGTCAAGAAGTTCCTCGCCCAGCGCGAGCTCGACCCCGAGACCCGCAGCATCCCCAAGATGCTCAACATGACCGGCAAGCCCTTCACGAACAGGATAGCCGTCGTCGGCTCCGGCCCCGCCGGCCTGAGCTGCGCGTACTACCTCGCGCTCCAGGGCTATCCCGTCACCGTGTTCGAAAAGCAGAAGACCGTCGGCGGCCTGCTGATGAACGGCATCCCCAGCTACCGGCTGGAGAAGGACGTCGTCGCCGCCGAGATAGACATCCTGCGCGAGATAGGCGTCGAGTTCAAGACCGGAGTCGAGGTCGGCAAGGACGTCACGCTTGCCGAGCTGCGCAAGGAGGGCTACGAGGCCTTCTTCCTCGCGATAGGCGCGTGGAAGTCCTCCGCGCTGAACATCCCCGGCGAGAAGTACCGCGGCGTCATGAGCGGGCTTGACTTCCTGCGCCGGGCCGAGGGGCAGCGCCCGCCCGCCGTGGGCGAGGACACCGTCATTGTCGGCGGCGGCAACGTGGCGATAGACGCCGCGCGCACCGCGCTGCGCCTGGGCGCGAAGAACGTCACCGTCTGCTACCGCCGCGCGCGCGAGGACATGCCCGCCGACCCCGAGGAGGTCGCCGAGGCCGAGGCCGAGGGCGTCAAGTTCCGCTTCCTCGTCAGCCCGCTGCGCATAAAGGGCTCCGACGGCAGGGCCGCCGAACTTGAGCTGCAGCTCATGGCCCAGGGCGAGGCCGACGGAAGCGGCCGCCGCAAGGCCGTCGCGCTCGAGGGGCAGACCGAGACCATCCCCGCGTCCACCGTTATCTCCGCCATAGGCCAGCGCGTGGACTGGGGCGAGCTGCTCGCCGGCTCGCGCGTGCAGCTGCGCCGCTCCGGCGCGGCCATGGCCGACCGCGTCACGCTCCAGACCATGGAGCCCGACATCTTCGTCGGCGGCGACGCGCTGACCGGCCCGAGCTTCGTCATTGACGCCATTGCCGAGGGCAAGGAGGCCGCGATTTCAATACACCGCTTCGTCCAGCCCGGCCAGAGCCTCACCATAGGCCGCCGCGTCAAGGACTACATGGAGCTCGACAAGTCCGACGCCGACCTCAGCGGCTATGACCGCGCGCCCAGGCAGCACGTCGCCGTCCCCGACCCCGAGAAGGCGAAGGAGACCTTCCGCGACCTGCGCGGCACATTCACCGCGGAGCAGGTCCTGAAGGAGACCGAGCGCTGCCTCGGCTGCGGCGCGACCGTCGTCGACCAGAGCGCCTGCGTGGGCTGCGGCGTCTGCACCACCAAGTGCAAGTTCGACGCGATACGCCTCGTGCGTGTGACCGACTCCGCCGGCAAGGTCTACGAAAAGCTCATGCCCGAGAGCGGCAAGAACGCCGTCCGCCGCGTCAAGGAGATTGCCGTCAAGCGCGTCTCGCGCCCCGGCACGAAGTGATATGCACGAGATGAGCCTGGCCATACAGGCCATTCGGAGCGTCCTCGACTTTGCCGACGAGAACGGGATTGACGCCATAGACACCGTCGTGCTCGAGATAGGCGAGCTGAGCCTCGTCGTGCCCGAGTATATGGAGGAGGCCTGGAACGCCGCCTGCCGGAGCACGATGCTCGAGCGCGCCAGGCTGCGCATAGACGTCACACCCGGCAACGGCCTGTGCCAGGGCTGCGGCAAGGTGTATAACATCGTGGAAAACCGCGGAACCTGCCCGTACTGCGGCAGCCGCGAAAAGGAAATCCTCTGCGGCCGGGAGTTCAACATAAAGGAACTCCTCGTGCCCGAATAAACGAAAAAAGGCCGGCCCGTTTCGCGGGCCGGCCGCTTCGCAAAAAACTTGCGAAAAACGCAAAATAACTCTTGCATTTCAAAGGGAGCTGTGCTAATATATAAAGGCTCGATACGAGATATGCGCCTTTAGCTCAGCTGGATAGAGCGTCTGGCTACGGACCAGAAGGTCAGGGGTTCGAATCCCTTAAGGCGTGCCAGCGTCAGAACAAACTGCGCTGCACTGCGTCAACAGGCACAGCCGAAAGGCTGTGCCTGTTGACATTCGTTCCGCTTCGTTTGTTCTTCCTTTCAAAACCGGACCCGCTATGCTGGGCTCCGGTTTTGTTTTTTATGGGATTCGGTTTGTTCCGACGTCTTTTTTTGCGAAGCAAAAAAAGGCCGTCATCCACTTCGTTACATCCGTTCCTCCTTTCAAAATTGAACCCGCTGCGCTGGGCTTCAATTTTGTGTTTGGATTGTGAAGTCCGCTCCGTTTGTTCTTCCTTTCAAAACCGGACCCGCTTCGCTGGGCTCCGGTTTTGTTTTATTTGGGGCTTGGTGCTTTCAAAGCGTGATTTAAAACCCGAAGCCTGGGCTTCGGGTTTTGCTTTTGGGCTTATTTGGCCAGCTCGTTTTTGCAGCGGCCGGTTTCTAGGAATTCGCGGAGGTTGTCGAAGGTGACGGAGTGGATGCCGCGGACGGCGGTGGCGGTGTAGAAGGCCGTGTGGGGCGTTATGAGGACGTTGTCGAGCGCGAGGAGGCCGGAGATAACGGGATCCAACTCCTGCCCGGCGAGATTTTTGCGGATGAAGGACGTCTCGTTCGGGAAGACGTCCGCGGCGAGGCCGCCGAGCTTCCCGCTTCTGAGCGCCGCGAGCACGGCGGCGTAGTCGAAGAGCTCGCCCCGGGCGGCGTTGACGAGTATGGCCCCGTCGCGCATGGAGGCTATGCCCGCGGCGTTGACGACGTTCCTCGTCTCCTCCGTGAGGGCGCAGTGGAAGATTATCGCCTCGCTCTGCCGGAAGAGCTCCGCGCGGCTTACGTATTCGACGACGCCCTCGAGCTCCGGCCTGGGATGCGGGGTGTAGGCCAGGACGCGCGCGCCGAAGCCGCGGAGCAGCCGCGCCGTGCGGCTGCCTATGAAGCCCGTGCCGAAGACGCCGACGGTCATCTCGCCGAGCTCCCTCGCCGGCCGGCCCGGCAGGCCGAAATCCTGCGCGTCCGTGCGCCGCACCGAGCCCTTCACGTCCCGCAGCAGCGCGAGCAGCGACATGAGGGCGTACTCCGAGACGGCGTTCTGGCTGTACACCGGCACGTTCGCGCAGCGCAGGCCGTACTTGGCCGCGGCGGCGAGGTCGATGTGGTCCCAGCCGGTGCTGCGCGTTAGGACGTATTTGACGCCGGCGCCGCTCAGCGCGCGGGCGTTGGCCTCGTCTATGCGGCTGGCCGCGACAAGCGCGACGGCCTTTGAGCCGCGGGCGAGCGAGGCGGTCTCGGGCGTGAGCCGCCCGGAGCTTATGACGAGCTCGACGCCACGCTCCACCGCCATCTCGGCGAAGTCCCGGGCCTCGTCCTCGCGCATATCGTAGACAGTGAGCTTCATATGAGTCCTCCCTTGCTTCCTTTTGCCCCTATTGTAAGCCATCCGGCGCAAAACGGCAACAAAAATCGCGCCGGGAGAGCTCCCGGCGCGCGGATATTGACGCGGAACGCAAAAACATCGCGGACTTTTTACCAGGTCATTTTCTCGTCCAGCGCCCTCAGCTTCGGCCTCGCGAGAAGGAAGAGGACATAGCCCAGGAGGCCGCCGAGGGTGTTCATGATGAGGTCGGTGACGTCGAAGATGCGCCGGTTCGAGACGCCGCCCCAGCAGTACAGCAGCTGCACGCCCTCGATAAAGAGGCTCAGGCCGAGGGAGGCGAGCGTGACGCGGACGGGGCCGCGCCTTCTGATGCAGGGCAGGATGAAGCCGAAGGGCAGGAACATGAGGCAGTTCAAAACCACGCCGCTGCGCGCGTAGAGATAGCCGCGCTTTATGTCCCGGAAGGGCTCGAGGTTTATCTCCTCGAGGAAGAGCCGGTTCGCGCCGGGTATGGGCAGGCGGAAGGGCATCAGCGTGACGCAGGCCACGGCGCAGAGATAGAGCCAGAGCAGCGTGAACCAGACCCTGTACCGCTGCTCGCGCCGCCGGAGCCGGAGCGCCCAGACGGCGGCGTATGCGAGCGCGAGCAGGCCGAAATCGAGCAGCAGCTCGGCCATCAGGCGGTGACGCGGCGCACGTCGTCCATGCTGCCGAGGACGAGGATGTGCTCCGCCTCGTTGAACTTGTAGCCCGGATCGACCACGGGCCGCATCCTCTCGTCGTCCCCGCGGGCGGCGATGAGGTTGAGGTTATAGCGGTTGCGAAGGCCGACCTCGGCCACGGAGCGGCCCATCCACTCGCGCGGCGGCTCAATCTCGCATATCGCGCAGCCCTCGGCCAGGGCGATGAAGTCGAAGATGTGCTCGCTCGACTCGCGCACGGCGATGCGCTCGGCGGCGTCGCGCTCGGGGTAGATGATATAGTCGGCGCCGCAGCGGCGCAGGAATTTGGCCTCGAGGTCGCGGTCGGCCTTGGAGTATACGCGCTTCGCGCCCAGCTCCTTGAGCTGGTCGGTTATCTCGAGGCAGGCCTGGAAGGCCTGGTTGACGCAGACGAAGCAGGCGTCGAAGCTTGCGACGTCGAAGCTCTTGAGCACGTCGATGTTCGTGCAGTCGGCCACCTTGGCCTCCGTGACGTAGGGGAGCATGTCCTCCACGGCCTCGGAGTTCTGGTCGACTATCATAATCTCGCACTTGTTGCGGCAGAGCGCCTCGCAGAGGTGGTGCCCGAAGGTGCCCATGCCGATGATAAGGAAGGACTTCATATAAATAACCTCCTGTGATTAACCGATGGTGACGGCCTCTTCCGGGCACCTCACGGGCGCCTGCGCGCGGCGCTCGAGAAGCGCCATCGCGAAGCTTATGCTGCCCACGCGGCCCAGATACATGAGTATGACGATGACGACGGCGGAAAAGTCGCACAGCTCGCGCGTGATGCCCGTGGTCATGCCCACGGTGCCCATGGCGGAGAAGACCTCAAAGAGGATGTCCGTGAGCTCAAAGTCCTGCGCGAGGGAGATGAGCAGCGCGCCGATAAGCGCGAGGGAGAGGTTCATGAACACCATGACGCCCGCGCGCCGCGCGTCGTCGTTGGAGATGCGGCGGCCGAAAATCTCGGGATCGCGCTTGCCCACGACGCCGGAGGCCAGGCAGACGGCCAGCACGGCCAGGGTGCCGGTCTTGACGCCGCCGGCGGTGGAGCCGGAGCTGCCGCCGATGAACATGAGGATGATTGTCAAAAGCTTGCTGCCCGGGCAGAGCGCGGCGGTGTCCACGCTGTTGTAGCCCGCGGTGCGCGGCGTGACGGAGGAGAAGAGGCTCACGAGTATCTGCTCGTGCAGCGGCATGTCCGCGTTCATGCGGTTCCGCTCGAGGAAGAAGAAGAGCACGGCCCCGCCGAAGGTGAGCACGGCGCTCGTGACAATGACGAGCTTGGTCTGGAGCTCCCAGCGGCGGAAGCGCAGCCCATTGCGCTTGAGGTCGTCCCAGACTAGGAAGCCGATGCCGCCTATCGTGATAAGCGCCATGATGGTGCCGCAGACGAGCCAGTCGTCGGAGTACGCGGTGAGGGAGGCGTAGTCCCCGATGATGTCGAAGCCCGCGTTGCAGAAGGCGGTGACGGAGTGGAAGACGCCGAACCAGAGCCCGTCCCAGAAGCCGCGCTCGGGTATGAAGCGGATGCAGAGCAAAAGCGCGCCCGCGCCCTCAAAGAGCAGCGTGCCCCAGCCAATCGTGCTCGTTATCTCGGTGATGCGCCCGAAGCCGTTCGAGCTTATCGAGGCGGCCATGACGCCGCGCTCGTGCATGCTCATCCTCCGGCGCAGGAGCTTCGCGAAGAGCGTCGCGATGGTCATGAAGCCCAGGCCGCCTATCTGGATAAGCACAAGCACGACGACCTGGCCGAAGAAGGACCAGTGCGTGCCCGTGTCCACCATGACGAGGCCGGTGACGCAGCTCGCGCTTGTCGCCGTGAAGAGGGATGGGATGAAGCCGGTGGCCTCCCCGTCCGCCGAGGATACGGGCAGCATCAGCAGAAGCGTGCCGCACATGACGACGAGGAAGAAGCCGAGGGCTATCGTCTGAACGTAAGTAAGCTGTCGTGGTTTTTTCATACTCACCCGGGCCGTCAGCCCAGCCCGCGGGCAAAGAATTTGCGCAGAGCGCAGCTCGGAGTTTGGGGATATTATACCATAGCGGCAAGGCCGCCGGAAAACAGCCATAGCTGTTTTGGCTATGGTGTAACATCCCCGAACCGCTTTTGCTTCAGCAAAAGCGAGGGCGCGAAGCGCCCTTCCGAGCATAGCTCTGAATTTGAGGCTATTATACCACACGGTTAGTTTAGTTCAATCAGCAACCTGCCGGATTTTGCCGGCGGCGGAGGCGCTTTTTGCACGTATTGATGCAGGGAGCGCAGCCGGCTGAAAAGGCCCCGGCGGATTCGGCGAATCCGGCACGAATTCGCCTGACATTTGAATCCGATGCCAATTATCTCGCCGCCTTGCGGCGAAGCTTAAGCGGGGCTTTTTCAAAAAACTGAGGGCGCCGCGAAAGCGGCGCCCTTGCGCTTATTCGGTTCTCAGGGCCTCGACGGGGTCTCGCTTGGCGGCGAAGCGGGAGGGGATGAGGCCGGCGATGAAGGTCAGGAACATGCTTATCACAATAAGCAGCGCGCCGCCGAGGGCCGGCAGTATGGCCCGCAGGCTCTCTATACCGGTCAGGTGCCGGACAATCATGTTTATCGGTATGTTCAGCAGCAGCGTCATGCCTATGCCTATCAGGCCGGCCGCCAGGCCCTCTATAAGCGTCTCGGCGTTGAAGACATTGGAGACGTCGCGCTTGCTCGCGCCTATGGCGCGGAGGATGCCTATCTCCTTCGTGCGCTCGAGGACGGAGATATAGGTGATGATGCCTATCATGATGCTCGACACCACCAGCGAGATGGCCACAAAGGCTATGAGCACGTAGCTTATCGCGTTGATGATAGTGGAGATGCTGCTCATGAGGATGGCGACATAGTCGGTGTAGCTTATCTGCCGCTCCTCGTCGGCGGAGGCGTTGTACTCGTCTATTATCCGCGCAATCTCGTCCTTGTCCGCGAAGCTGACGGCGTAGAGGTTGATGGCGTCCGGGCTCTCGAGGTCGACGTAGCCCAGGAGCTCGAGGTTCTCCTCATAGCTGCCCTCGGACCAGCGCGCCGGCATGAGCTCGTTGTAGATATACTCATACTGCCAGTCCGTGAGCTCGCTCATCTCCAGGGCCATGGCCAGCTGCTTCTCGCTCATGGCCGCGAGCTCGCCGCGCACGGCCTCGGAGTACTGCTCGGAGATGGCCTCGCGTATCATCTCGCGGACATAGCCCATGAGCGTCTCGTCGTCCATGCCGTTTATATAGTCCTGCACGCTTGCGGCGTCGACGCCCATCTCCTCGGCGTAGCCCTCGGTCATCATCTCCTCGATGTCCTCGCGGCTGAGGCCGGAGACGGCGGCGTCCGCGGCGGCGTCGAGGTAGTCGTCGCTCGGCGCGGCGGTGATTTCAACGAAGAGCGCGGCGGAGTCGGCCTCGTTGAGGGAGGCGACGTAGCCGTCGACCTCCTCCCTTATCTCCTCGGCCGTGGGCTCCGGCTCGTCGCCGGTGAGGAAGGGCAGGCCGGTCATGACGTCGTAGTCGGGGTTCGCCATCTGGTCGACAATCACGTCGCTGTCCGCGGCGTCCTCTATGACATAGTCGGTGAGGGCGGAGGTGTATCCTATCGCGCCGGACTGCATCATGCCCGCGACGGCGTCCGGGTTCTGGCGGACGATGCCGGAGATTTTAAGCGTGACGCCTACGTCCTCGTTTTCAAAGAGGTAGTCGAGGCCGGCCTCGCTGCCGGAGACGTCGGTGTACGTGCCGGTCTCGGCGTCGTAGACATATTTGTCGTAATAGCCGACGAGCTTGAAGCTGCGGCCGCAGATGTCCTCATAGCTCCAGCTCTCGACGGACATGTCCGCCGCCTCGCCGTCCAGATAGCCCTCGAGGGAGCTTGTCAGCTCCTCCTCGCTGCGCAGGCCCAGGGTGTACAGCACGAGGTCGCTGACCTCGTTGTTCTGGTCGACTATCAGCACGACCTCGTCGTAATTCTGCGGCCAGGAGCCGTATATCACGTCGTACTGGCTCGTGAGCGTGCTGTTTATAAGCTCGCCGTTGTCGCCGGGGAGCATCTCCGTCCAGGTCTCGAAGCCGGTGAAGAAGCTGCCCATGTCGGAGTTGAAGTAGCTCGAGAAGTCGCCGCCGTAGATGCCGCTCATGAGCTCGTTGAGAAGCGAGACGACGTCGCTTTTGACAACGGCCCCGTCGGTGTCCTTCGTGTATATGTCGAAGTTGGAGTTGTAGACGTACTGTATGGCGCTGGTGTAGTCCCTTATGCCGCCGCCGTTTTTGTCCAGGAACTTCTTGAAGCTCTCGAGGTCGTTCGTCTCCGTGTCCATGTTGGTGAGGTTATCCATGAGGTCGTACATTATGACGTTGGAGTAGACCTTGTCGAGCCCGTGCTCCTCCTGGCCCTCGCCCGCGCCGGCCATGGCCTGCATGAGGCTCGAGAGGTCGGCGGCCTCGGCCTCTATGGTCAGGGGATAGGTGGAGAGCGTGTCCTCCTGCACCTGGTCTATGTAGGCCTGGATGCCGTTGGAGAGGGAGAGGATAAGCGCGATGCCGATTATGCCTATGCTGCCGGCGAAGGCCGTGAGTATCGTGCGGCCCTTCTTGGTCTTGAGGTTGTTGAAGGAGAGGCTCAGGGCCGTGGCGAAGGACATGCTGGGCTTCTTCTTCCCCGCGTCCTCGCGCGGCGGCTCGGCGTCCTCGGGGTTGAAGGGCATGCTGTCGCCGGTTATCTCGCCGTCGAGCAGCTTGACGATGCGCGTGGAGTACCGGTCGGCGAGCTCGGGGTTGTGCGTCACCATGATGACCAGCTTGTCCTTCGCAATCTCCTTGAGGAGCTCCATTATCTGCACGCTCGTCTCGCTGTCCAGCGCGCCGGTGGGCTCGTCCGCGAGGAGGATGTCGGGGTCGTTTATGAGCGCGCGGGCAATCGCGACGCGCTGCATCTGGCCGCCGGACATCTGGTTGGGCTTCTTGCTGAGCTGGTCGCCGAGGCCGACGCGCTCGAGGACCTTTATCGCGCGCTCGCGGCGCTCGGCCTTGTCGACGCCGGAGATGGTCAGCGCGAGCTCGACGTTCGCGAGCACGCTCTGGTGCGGGATGAGGTTGTAGGTCTGGAAGACGAAGCCTATCGTGTGGTTGCGGTAGGTGTCCCAGTCGCGGTCCTTATACTCCTTGGTAGAGCGGCCGTTTATGACGAGGTCGCCCTCGGTGTACTGGTCGAGGCCGCCGATTATGTTCAGAAGCGTCGTCTTGCCGCAGCCCGAGGGGCCGAGGATGGAGACGAACTCGCTTTCACGGAAGCTGATGCTCACGCCCCGCAGCGCGTGTACGGTCATGTCGCCCGCCGCATAGTCCTTGCGGATGTCCTTTAATGTCAGCAAGAGAACCTGTCCTTTCCAAGCCGGTGAATAATTTCGCAAACGCTCATTATACAAGCAAATTGTGAACAATTCAACGCCGCGGCGCAAAAATCCCCGGTCAACAGGGAGTCAACCGGGGAATTTTCGTTCAGTTCGAGACGGGACGGCGCTTGCCGGCGGCACGATGCGCACCTCGCCCCTACTTTTTATTTAAAGCTCGCACTCGAAGACGGGATTGTCCTTATCCACCATGCCGACGGCGGTCTTCGCGCCGAAGACGCGCTCGATAAGCTCGCTGAGCTCCCTGCGCGCCTCGAGCACGCGCTCGTAGTTGAAGCTCCGAAAGCCGTCTATCGGGAAGAGCAGGTCGGTCGTGGCCTCGGTTATCTTGCCAATCTCACTCTGCCGCCAGGTCCAGCGGCGGGTGCGCACCTGCCCGTCGGAGACGTAGACGACCTCGTTTTCGTCCGGCGTCTCAACCTCGCCGCCGCCGAAGGGGATGAAGGTGTCGCCGGGCCTCGCGTGGCGCACCTCGAGCGCGCGCGTCACCGTGCCCATGTCGTGCGCGCCTATCGGCAGGCGCGTGCGCAGGCTGACGGCGTTGCCGAGGTCGACAATCGGGCTTATCTCCGGGAAGCCCTTGCCCTTGGCTATGCGCGTGAGCAGGGCCTCTATCGAGCACATGAACTTGTTGGGGTTGATGCCCAGGGCCCGGAAGGCCTCGCGGTAGGGGATTATCTCCGGCGACTCCTTGACCTTCGCCCCGCCCAGCGCGGCCTCGCACTCGGCAATCGCCTGATGCAGCAGCTCGCCGACCTCGGGATAGGCGCGCGAATTGTCGACTCCGCGCACCGCGACAACGCCGAAGCAGGCGTCGGGGAGAAGCTCAAATACGTCGGGGGATACTTCGAATCTCATTGTTTATCGCTCCTTTAAATTGATAAAGTTATTATATAAAATAGTTCTTTTTTTAAACCGTTTCCCGGGGCGCTTTCTTTTGCTTGCGCCAAAAGAAAGCGTCCCGGACCCCGAAAGGAAAAGCGCTTTGCAGCTTGTCCGGTCGCGCGCAGCGCCGGTCGGAGGGAGTCTTGACCGCTTCGCGGTCAACTGCCTGAGCAAAGCTCAGGCAGAACTCCCCCAGTCAGCTTCGCTGATAGCCCCCTCCAAGAGGGGGCTGAAGGCCAGCCAAATCTTCAACCCGGCAGCGGCCAATCGCGGTCGGCGATGCAGTAAACGTTTACAACTTAGGCATGAAAACCTCGGTGTAGCGCCCGCTCAGTTACAACGAAAGCGCTGCGCGTCGTAAAGACAAGCGCCAACGCGCTTTTCCTTTCGGGGGTCCGGGGACGCTTTCTTTTGTCGCCACAAAAGAAAGCGCCTCCGGAAAAAATTTAAATATGTTAAAAAATACGCTCAAGCTCACGAACAGGTAAACAAAATAACCTGCCTTTTCTCGCCTATCTCCTCCAGGAGCGCGAGCACGCGCTCGCGCCTGGCGGGATCGAGATAGGCCAGCGCGTCGTCGAGGATTATCGGGCAGGGCTCGTCTCCGGGCAGGACGAGCTCGGCGATGGCGAGGCGCACGGCGAGGTACATGAGGTCGGCCGCGCCCGCGCTCAGGTAGAGGCTGCCGCGCGCCACCGTGTCGCCCGCGCGCTTGACGAGGACGGAGAAGTCGCGCGAGACGGCCAGCTCGTCATAGCGCCCGCCGGTGAGGCGGGAGAAGAGCTCCGCGGCGCGGCGGCCCAGGGCGGGCGAGAAGCGGCTTTGCAGCTCGGCCCCGGCCCTCTCGAGCGTGTTGACGGCGAGCTCAATCGCGTCGTACTGCCGCGTGAGCTCCTCGAGGCGCTCCTGCCGCTCGCGTATGCCGCTGCCGACGGCGACGGGGTCGCCCAGCGCGCCTATCGCGCCGGAGAGCTCGGCCGTGCGGGCCGTCAGGCTCTCGCGCCGGGCGTTCATGCTGGCGAGTTCCCACTCGAGCCGCCGGAGCGCGTCGCTCTCCTGCGCGCCGGTGAGGCGGCCCTCGTCGGCCCGGCGGGCGCTGCGCGCCGCTTCAAGCTCGCGCCGGGCCCGTTCGAGGGCGGCGGCGGCCTCGTCCGCGGCAGCGCGGCGCCGGGCGTAGCCGGCGGCCAGCTCCCGCAGCTCGTCGGGGGAGGCGACGCCGTAGCCTGAAAGGAGCTTCTTGTACTCCTCTATCGCGGCGGACGCGGCCTTTTTCGCGCCGGAGTATTTGCCGTACTGCCAGGCGGCGAGAGCCGCAAACACGGCCGTGCCGATGAGCTCAAACGGGCTCACGGCTATGGCGAGCACGGCGAAGAGTACCGCAAGCGCGGCGCAGACGCCCGTCCAAAGCGGGCTGGGCCTGACCTCGCCGGCGCTTTTGAGCTTCCCGGCGCGCTCACACTCGCGCTCGGCCAGCTGCGCGGCCCCGGCGGCGTCCATGCCGTCGAATACGCCGCCCCTGGCCTCGGCCTCCCGCGCGGCGGCTTCCTTTACGGCCTTCGAATATTCCAGCTCCAGCTCGTTCACCCTCTCGCCGGAGCGATTGAAGCTCTCGCGCGCGGCGCTGCGCTCGCCCTCCCGGGCGGCTTGGAGCCTTTCGGCGAGCTCCGCCGCGCTTTTTGAGCAGCTTTCGAGCTCGGCGCGGCTGCGTTCCCGCTCGGCCACCGTGTCCTGCACGCGGCGCAGGGCGTCCTCGCCCCGGGCGATCTCCCGCTCGAGCTCGGGGATGGCCCCGCGCTTATTCCAGCGCCGCTTTCTCAGCCAGGCGCGCAGCCGCTCCGCCGCCTCGCCGGCGGAGACCTCCTCCTCGCCGGAGGAGACGACGCCGGCTATCCTCCGCTCGAGCTCGGCGGAGCCGGTGACCGCCGCCGCGCCCTGGCCTATGAAGGCGCTCGAGCAGAAGACCTCCCGGCTCGCGCCGGTGAGGTATTCGCCAACGTTGCTCCCGTCGAGGCCGGGCACGGCGTCCGCGGAGCCGGCGTAGGTCGCGGAGAAGACGCGCATTGGCGCGTTTGCGGCCTTGGTGGAGCGGGCGAGGGTTATCTCGCGCCCGCCGTGGCTTATCTCCATCGTGCCGGACATGGGCGAGCCGGTCCAGGGCGCGAAGCGGGTCTTGTCGGGCAGGGAGCCCTTTTTGGCGCGCTCGGCGCTGTCGATGCCGTAGAGCATGGCGCGGATGAAGGCGCACCAGGTGCTCTTGCCGCTCTCGTTGGGCGCGTTTATGACGTTGAGGCCCTCGTGCAGCTCGAGCGTGTCGCCCTCCAGGCAGCCGAAGCGGGCCGTCAGCTTATGTATTACCACAGCGGTTCGGCCTCCTCTCTGCCGTCGAGCGCGGCGAGGCCCCAGCGGGCCGCGCGGGTTATCTCCTCGCGCTCGGCCTCCGTGCGCGCGCCGTCGTACTTTTCGCGCAGCATGCGCAGAAACACCCCGCGCAGGCTGTCCTCGCCCGCGCGCTCCCAGACGTCGCGGCGAAGGCGCGTCTCGTCCCTGAGCCGCAGCGCGAAGACCCGCGGCTCAAGCGCGCGCCGGAGCGCGGCGAGGTCCGGCTCATGCTCGGTCTCGCCGGTGACGCATATCTCGTATATGTTCCGCTCCGCGCCCTCGGGCAGGCGGAAGGACCCGAGCGCGTCCGCGGGCACGCTGAGCCTTTCGTACCTGCGCGCCGCCGTGGGGATGAAGCGGGCCTTGACCGAGCCCGGCTCCACGTCGGCGACGATGATGCCCTTTTCCCCGCACTCGTCGAAGCCGCGCCCCTCGGGGCAGCCGGGCCAGGCGTAGTACGTGCTTCCGGCCTTCCTGAGCCCGGAGAAGCCGTGGTTGTGCCCCAGCGCGAGATAGTCGGCGCTGGTCGCGGCAATCTCCGCCTCTGTCATGGGATTATAGCGCGAGGCGGCGGCGCCGACCTCGCCGTGAAGGCAGACCAGCTCCGTGAAGCCGTCCTGCCTCGGGATGCGCAGCTCGGCGAGCTTGCCCTCGCAGTAGTTGTCCGTGAAGGCCGCGCCCCAGACGCGCACGCCCATGTCGTTGAGGACCTCGCAGTCGAAGTCCGGCGAGGTGAAGACGCGGACGTTGTCCGGAAGGCTCAGCCGCTCCCAGCGGCCTCCGGCGCGGTAGTAGTCGTGGTTGCCGGGCGCAATGAAGACGGGGACGGCCATCTCCGCAAGCGTGAGGCGCAGGAATTCGCCCGTCTCCGCCCAGACGGCGTCGCTGTCGAAGAGGTCGCCGGAGAGGAGCACAAGGTCCGCGCCCTGCTCGGCGCGCAGCCCGGCGAGGGAGCGCAGCAGCTCGCGCTGCTCGGCGCGGCGGAGCACGGCCTTCTCCTCGCTCAGGGCGTCGAAGGGCGAATCGAGGTGCAGATCCGCCGCGTGGAGGACGCGTATCATCTGTATCTCACCGCCCGCGCCTCGAGGCAGCGGCCGCTGGCCTCGTCA
This sequence comes from Candidatus Scatomorpha merdipullorum, assembly GCA_018716795.1. Classification (GTDB taxonomy): domain Bacteria; phylum Bacillota; class Clostridia; order Oscillospirales; family Oscillospiraceae; genus Scatomorpha; species Scatomorpha merdipullorum. The sequence goes on from DVJK01000036.1 coordinate 27,906, forward strand.
ATCGTGAAGAGCGCGCCCTCGAGCTTCGCCGGGCCGGAGGCGCACTCATAGCGCCGCGGCACGTCGCCGAGGAACTTGCCTATGCTCTGCTCCGGCTTTATGCCTATGCAGCTCTCCGCCGGGCCGGTCATGCCGAGGTCGGTGATGAAGCCGGTGCCCTCGGGCAGGACGCGCGCGTCGGAGGTCTGCACGTGCGTGTGCGTGCCCCAGACCGCGCTCACTCGCCCGTCGAGGTAGTAGCCCATCGCGGCCTTCTCGCTCGTCGCCTCGGCGTGGAAGTCGACGAGGACTATGCCGCGCGGGGCCTCCTCCAGCAGGGCGTCGGCGGTGAGGAAGGGATTGTCCGTATTGGGGTCGAGCGTGAAGCGGCCTATCAGGTTTATGACCGTCACCGGGCCGGCGGGGCTGTCGAAGCTCGCCATGCCGCGGCCCGGGCACTGAGGGGCGAAGTTCGCCGGGCGCAGCACCCGCGGCTCCTCGTCCAGATAGGGCTGGAGCTCCCAGCGCGTCCAGGTGTGGTTGCCGAGCGTCACGCAGTCCGCGCCCGCGCTCAGCAGGCCGTCCACCTGCCGCGGCGTCACGCCCACGACGTTCGCGTTTTCGCCGTTGACGCAGACGAAGTCCGCGTTCAGCTCGCGCCTTATGGCGCGCAGCTGCCGTCTCACATATTCAAGCCCCGGCGAGCCGACCGTGTCGCCCACCGCGAGAACCCTGTATGCCATGAAAGTCTTCCTTTCCTGCGATTAAAGCGTTTCAATTGTATAGTATAGCACATATTACCGGCGAGGGCAAATTATAAACCGGCCTTTTTTGCGCACAATGAAAACGCAAACATTTCAGGAGGTGCGTACACATGAGTCTAGACAGCAAGAGCTTCCTCAAGGGCGTCGGCATGGGCATGGCCATAGGCGCGTCCATGGGCATGCTGATGGCCCCTGCGAAGAAAAAGGGCGACAACGTGATAGGCAAGGCCCTGAAGGCCGCCGGGGAGCTGGCCGACAACATCTCGGACGCGCTGAGATAAGCGGCCCGGACGCGAAACGAGGCGCCGGCCCGCCCGGCCGGCGCCTCCCCTCGCGTGACGTCCAAGCCGGGCAGCAGATTCCCGCCTTGCAATTTTCATCCCGCTGTGATAAAGTCATTACGTTTGAAAAAAGGGGTGAAATGCGTGAAAAAACCGGATTTTCCGGCCCGGGCGGCGCTGGCCTTTGTCAGGGCCTTTGTGAAATGGCTTGCGCTGGCGGCGGTGACGGGCGCGGCGGGCGGCCTCGCGGGCTCCGCGTTCTACCTCGCCGTGGCCTCGGCGACCGAGCTGCGCGCGGCGAGCCCCTGGCTGTTGTGGCTCCTGCCCGCGGCGGGCGCGGCGATTGCGCTGCTCTACCGCTTCACGAAGCTCGACGGCCTGGGCACGGACACGGTCATCGACGCCATACACGAGGGGCGGGGCATAAACATCCTGCTCGTGCCGGTGATTTTCGTCTCCACGGCGGCGACGCACCTCTTCGGCGGCAGCGCCGGGCGCGAGGGCGCGGCGCTCCAGATAGGCGGCGGCCTCGGCCAGAACATCGCGCGGCTCTTCCGCCTCGACGACAAGGACACCCGCCTCGCCACGCTCTGCGGGATGAGCGCGCTCTTCTCCGCCCTCTTCGGAACCCCGCTGACGGCGACGATTTTCGCGCTCGAGGTCATCAGCGTGGGCGAGATTTATTACGCCGGCCTCGTGCCCTGCCTGGCCAGCTCGCTCGCGGCCTTCGGCCTGACGCGGCTTTTCGGCATAGCGCCGACGCGCTTTGAGGTCGCCGCGCCCGCGCTGACGGCGGATATGCTCTGGCGCGTGGCTCTGCTGGGCCTCGCCGCGGCGCTCATGAGCGTCATACTCTGCGAGACCATGCACCGAAGCGAGCGCGCGCTCAAAAGGCTCGTGCCGAACGGCGTCCTGCGCGCCGTCCTCGGCGGCTGCGCCGTCATTGCGCTTACATACATCGCCGGCACCACGGACTATAACGGCGCGGGCGGCGAGGTCATCGCCGCGGCCATAGAGCGCGGGGAGGCCCGGCCCTGGGATTTCGCGCTCAAGCTCGTCTTCACCGCCGTCACGCTCTCGAGCGGCTTCAAGGGCGGCGAGATGGTGCCCACGTTCTTCATAGGCGCAACGCTCGGCTGCGCGCTCGGCCCGCTGCTCGACATCCCGGCGGGCTTCGCCGCGGCCGCCGGCCTGGCGGCGCTGTTCTGCGGCGCGGTCAACTGCCCGGTCGCCTCGGTCATATTGGCCATAGAGCTCTTCGGCTCCGGCGGCGCGGTCTACTTCGCCGTCGCCATCGCCGTGGCCTACATGCTCTCCGGCTACTCCGGCCTCTACCGCAGCCAGAAGATAATCTACTCCAAGCTCAAGGCCGAGTATATAGACATCCACGCAAAATAAACCGCCCGGCCGAAAACGGCCCCAACGGAAAAAAGGACCGGTCCGCAGACCGGTCCTTTTTGCGCCCGCCCACCGCGGGGCGACGGACAACGTCGACGCGCCGCCGCGCACTCGCCCTCGGCTCCCCTGAAAGGGGAGCTGTCGCGCCGCACTGCGGCGTGACTGAGGGGTTGGTGCCGACGTGGGTGAGAGGCGGATACGCCGTAGGGGCGGGCTTCCACGCCCTCCCGGCGTCGGTGAACGGAAAACGTGGGTGCGCCCGTAAAAAAAGGTGCGCGGGCTGTGTCCGCGGGATATGATGCGTGTGGCGGTGGACGCGAGGCGGATGCACCGTGGGTGATGTGGGTGCGGTTGGTCACGCCGAACAGCCGCACCCAACCCACCCCGGCAATCCCGCAACCACGGGGCGTCGAGGACGCCGCCCCTTACGGGTAGCAGATAAACGTAGGTATCAGCATCGTGGGAAGCAGATGCGAAAAGGTAACCACCTCCGCCCATCCCTC
>DVJK01000037.1 GCA_018716795.1 Candidatus Scatomorpha merdipullorum
TCCAGGGAGACGGTCTGGCCTATCTCCTTGCGGTCGATGACCGCGGCGAGGTCGCCTATTTCGGAGACGTGCTCCCCGTCGGCGGAGACGACGATGTCGCCGCGGCGGACGCCCACGGCCTCGGCGCCGGAGCCGGGGTTGACGCTTATCACGTAGAGGCCGTCGGGGATGTCGTAATACTCCGCGGCCTTTGCGGGCACGGCCCCGACCGTGACGCCCAGGGCCGGGCGGCCGAGGACTCGCCCGTCGCGTATGAGCGCGTCGGCCACCTCCTTGATGGTCTCGACGGGGATGGCGAAGCCTATGCCGTCTATGCTCGAGCCGGCGTAGGACGAGACGAGCTTCATGCTCGTGATGCCCACGACCTGGCCGTACATGTTCAGAAGCGGCCCGCCGGAGTTGCCCTCATTGATGGCGACGTTGGTCTGGATGAGCGTCATGGGATGGTTCGTGTAGCTTATGTCGCGGCTGAGGGCGCTTATTATGCCGTTCGTCATCGTGCCGCGCAGCTCGGGGCCGAGCGGGTTGCCTATGGCGGCGACGGCCTCGCCCACGGTCACCGTGTCGCCGCAGAACTCCGCGGCCGGGAGGCCGACGGCCTCAATCTTTATGACGGCGACGTCGCTGGCGGAGTCCGCGCCCACGAGGCTGGCCTCATACTCCCTGTCGTCCCAGAGCGTCACCGTGGCGCTGACCGCGCCCTCGAGCACGTGGCTGTTCGTGAGGATATAGCCGTCTTCGGTCATGATGATGCCGGAGCCCCAGAGGTACTTGCCCGTCTCCACGACGGTGGTTATGGCCACGACCGAGGGGCTGCAGCGCTCATACACCTCGTCGAGCTCAAGCCCGCCCTCCGAAGGCCGCGGCGTGAGCGCGAGCTCGACGCCCGTGCCGGTTTCGGCGCTGGGCATGCTGTTCGTCCACGCGGCGGACTGGCTCTCGTCGAAGTATTCCTCGAAGAACTCCTCCATGCTCTGACCGCCCTCGGGCGGGAGCTTCTCGCTCAGCATGGGCAGCAGGGCGTTCACGCCGCTTGAAAACAGCAGGGCCGTCGCGGCGATGACGAAGACCGCGAGGACGCAGAGGCCCGTTATCTTCCAGCCGAGATGGCGGCTGCGCGGCGGGCCGGACTGCGCGCAGACGGGCGGCTCCGCCTCAGGCCGGGCGAAGGGCCCCGTGCCGTACCACTCGGCAAGCTTTTTTTCTCTTTCTTCGTTCATGCAGGGTATCCCCCAAATTCAGGTTTGCGGCTTTTCGCCGTCAGGCGGCTCTATCCCGGCGCGGCGGCGGGCGGCCTTGACGCGGGCGGCCTTCCCGGCCTTTTCGGCCCTGGCCTTCTCCGCCTTTTCGGCCTTGGCCGCCTTGGCCTTCTCCGCCTTTTCGGCCTTGGACTTCTCGCTTCTGGGCTTTTCGCGCGCGAGGGTGAGGGTGAAGACGAACTCGGTGAGCCCGTCCGCGCTCGTGACCGCGATGTCCTCGTTGTGCGCGTCGAGAATGCTCTTGACGAGGTAGAGGCCGAGGCCCACGCCGTCGCGGTCGAGGCTGCGGGAGCGGTCGGACTTGTGGAAGCGGTCGAAGATAAGCGGCAGGTCGTCGGCCGGGATGGTCTCGCCGCGGTTTTTGACGGAGACGTAGGCCTTGCCGTTTTCCTTCCGGAGCGCGACGGTTATGGCGCTGTCCGGCTGGGCGAACTTGACGGCGTTGTCCAGCAGGTTGTAGAGCACCTGGGTTATCGAGTCCGGGTCGGCCGTGACGGTCATGTGGTCCTCCGGCAGCTGCAAATCCATGCCGAGCCGCTTGTCCTCGGCGCGGGTCTCGAAGTTCAGAAGCGTGCGGATGATGAGCTCATTCAGGTCGAAGTCGCGGCGCTTGGCGAGGTCGCTGCCCTCGCTTCTCAGGCGCGAGAGGCTCAGCATATGCCGCACGAGGCGGCTCAGGCGGCGCGTCTCGTCGGCGATGGTGGCGAGGTACTTGTCCTCCTGGTCCTTGGGTATGGTGCCGTCGAGGATGCCGTCGGCGAAGCCGGCGATGGTGGTCATGGGCGTCTTGAGCTCGTGGCTGACGTTGGCGATGAACTCGTTGCGCAGCTCCTCGCTCCGCTCGAGCGAGTCGGCCATGGCGTTGAAGGAGCTCGTCAGCGCGGCCAGCTCGTCCGTGCCCTTGTCCTCGCGCACGCGCACGGAGAAGTCGCCGTGCGCGAACCTGCGCGCCGCGGCGGTCATCTCGTCAAGCGGCTCGGAGAGCTTTTTGGATATCACGAGGCTCATGACCAGGGCGAGGCTCAGCACCGCCAGGGCCACGGCCAGGAACACCCACAAAAACGCGGTCCAGGCCCCGATTATCGTCGAGCGCGTCGAGCTCACGAAGACGTAGCCCGCGGAGGGGTCGGCCTCCGAAATGGGCATGGCGTAGACATAGCGCCGCGTCGGGAAGACGCCGCCGAGGTCGCTGACGTCGTTGAGCTCCCCCTCCGAGACGAGCTCGGCCATGCTCTCCGCGTCGACGCGTGCGCCGACGTGGCGGCAGCGGCCCGGCTCGTCCGAGCAGGAGGCGATGCGCCCCTCGCCGTCGGTGACAAAGATGTCGTTGCCGGAGATTTCCGCCGCCACGGAGAGGCTTATCCTCATATCCCAGCTGAAGAAGTCGTCGTAATACCCGACGGCGTCGGTCATGTGGGCGACGGCCTCGGCGTTGGACTTCATGTTCTCGCGGTGGGAGTCGATGATGAAGTGCTGGCCCATGAAGAAGAGCGCCGCGCCTATGATAAGGAAGCTCAGCAGCACCATCATGGCCGTGGAGAGGAAGTTGCGGAAGTATATGCTCTTCATTTCTTATCCGCCGGGGCGGCCTGCTCCGGGTTCTCGTTGACCTCGAACTTGTAGCCCACGCCCCAGACGGTCTTGAGCGACCACTGGTCGGAGACGCTCTCGAGCTTTTCGCGTAGGCGCTTTATATGCACGTCCACTGTGCGCGAGTCGCCGAAGTAGTCGAAGCCCCAGACCTCGTCGAGCAGCTGGTTGCGCGTGAAGACGCGGTTGGGCGAGGCGGCGAGGTGGTATAGCAGCTCCATCTCCTTGGGCGGGGTGTCTATCTTCCTGCCGTCGACGACGAGCTCGTAGCTGTCGAGGTTTATGACGAGCTTGTCGTACACCAGCTTCTTCTCGGACGGGCCGGCGGCGCCGTCGGCGCGGCGCATGACGGCGTGGATGCGCGCGATAAGCTCCTTGACCTCGAAGGGCTTCGTCACATAGTCGTCCGCGCCCATCTCGAGGCCGCTGACCTTGTCGTAGGTCTCTCCCTTGGCGGTCAGCATGATGATGGGCACCTGGGAGGAGCGGCGTATCTCCTTGCAGACCTGCCAGCCGTCCATGACGGGCAGCATGATGTCCAGCAGTATGACGTCCGGCTCGACCTCGCCGGCCAGGCGCAGGCCCGCGCCGCCGTCCGAGGCTATGCTGACCTCGAAGCCGTCCTTCTCCAGATAGAGCCGAAGCAGCTCGGCGATGTTCTTGTCGTCCTCTATGACCAACGCTTTCTTATTCATATCGTTTCCTCCAAAGCGGTATTTTTCACTGAGTAAATTATAACTATTCGCCGCTTTCCGTGAGTTAAGATTTTGTGAATAAAGCCGCCGGGAAGGGCTCTCCCGGCGGCCTTGGCTCAGCTGAATATTTTCTCCACCCGCTTCACATACTCCGGAAGGGCGCCCTCGAAGTCGACGCCGTAGGGGCGCGGGGTGTCGCGCAGGCAGGAGCGCTCTATGCTCTCGCGCACGAGGGCGGCCGCGGCGCCAAGCGCGTCGCCTATGTCCGCGCCGCGCACCAGAAGCGCGGCGAAGGCGCTCGCGAAGATGTCTCCCGTGCCGTAGAACATGCCGGGCAGGGCGCGGCTCATGCTGCTGCGCTCCTCGCCGGTCAGCCTGTCGCGCACGACGGTGCCTATGACGCCCTCGGCGGGGTGGACGCCGGTTATGGCGACGTAGCGGCCCGCGTGGGCCTCCAGCCCCGCGAAGAGCCGGCCGATGTACTCCTTCGAATGCGGCGCGGGCCGGTATTCGACGCCGGAGAGCAGCGCGGCCTCGGTGACGTTGGGCGTTATCACGTCCGCGCGGGCGCAGAGGCGGCGGAAGGCGGCGGCCATGCTCTCGTCGAAGCCGGCGTAAAACTCGCCGTTGTCGGCCATGGCGGGGTCGCATATCACAAGCGTGTCCGGCCCGGCGAGGAGGCCGATAATCTCCTCAAGCAGCAGCTCCTGCTCCGGCGAGGCGAGATAGCCGGAGTATATCCCGTCGAACTCTATGCCATAGCCGGCCCAGTGCCGGGCTATCGGCAGCATCTGCCCGCTCAGGTCGCAGCGGGTCCAGCCGGTGAACTCGCCCGTGTGCGTGCTCAAAAGCGCGGTGGGTATGCAGGCGCACTCCACGCCCGTCGCGGAGACGACGGGGAGCGCCACGGTGAGCGAGCACTTCCCGAAGCCGGAGATGTCGTGCACGGCGCAAAGCCTTTTCAGTTTTGGAAGACTGTTGTTCATAAGCGGTATTTTAGCACTCTTTCCGGCGTATAGCAAGGCAAAACGCGCCCGCGCGGCAGTTTTGGCCCAAGTGTCCTCCTAAAAACTGCCGGCGCGAAAAAATTCATAAAAAACACTTCAAATTTCCGCGCAGATGTGGTAAAATTCATGTACAACAACCGGAAGGGGTGTTAAACCATGAAGTTCACGTTCACTGAGAAGAAAATGGACGTCTCGGAGGATCTCCGGGCCTATGCTGAGCGCAAGATCGGCAAGATCGACAAGTTCTTCAAAACGGACAGCGAGGCCTACGTGACCTTCTCCACCGAGCGCGGACGCTTCCGCGCCGAGGTCACGATAAAGAACAACGGGATGTTCTACCGGGTGAGCGAGCTTACCGGCGACATGTACGCCTCCGTCGACTCCGCCGTCGCGAGCATCGAGAGGCAGATACGCAAGAACAAGACCCGCCTTGAAAAGCGGCTGCGCGCAGGCGCGATAGAGCGTGAGATCAAACCCTACCAGGTCGCCGGCGACGACGCCGGCGAGGAGGAATTCAAGGTCGTCCGCAACAAGAAGTTCTACATCGCGCCCATGAGCGTCGATGAAGCCATTTTGCAGATGAACCTCCTCGAGCACGAGTTCTTCGTCTTCCGCAACGCCGACGAGCACGACGAGTTCTCCGTCGTCTACCGCCGCAAGCACGGCGGCTACGGCCTTATTACGGACAGCAAGGACTGAGAAAGCAGCTTAAAAAGCTCCCCGCGAGGGGAGCTTTTATTTCGGCGGAGGCCCGCTTCCCGGGCCCGACTGATTCCGCTTGCCGCGGCGAGCGGCCAGAGGGAAACCCCTTGATAGGGTTTCCCTCTGGACTCCCTTCCTGATCTTTTTTGGCATGGGGCGTTTCGCTCGCTGCGGCGAGCGACAAGGGGCTCTGCCCCTTGACCCCGCGATTTTTTGTAAAAATTCGAGTAAAACTTTTATCTTATGGAGGCTGGACTTATGCGGTGGATTGAAGCGGCGTTCCGGGCCGGGCCGGGGCGTTTGGACGAGCTCGGCGACAGGCTGACCGACCTGGGCGCCGAGGGGCTGGTCATCGAGGACGAGGCGGATTTCCGCCGCTTTCTCGAGCAGAACCGGCAGTACTGGGATTACGTCGACGAGGAGCTGGAGGACAGATACGCCGGCGTCTCCCGCGTCAAGGTCTATGTC
>DVJK01000038.1 GCA_018716795.1 Candidatus Scatomorpha merdipullorum
CCACACCGGCGGCATGTGTCATCTCGACGCGGACATGACGCGGCAGGGCCTCGCCGGCCTCGGCGCGGACGAGCTCGACCTCGTCGTGCTCGAGAACATAGGCAACCTCGTCTGCCCCGCGGAGTTCGACACCGGCGCCGTCAAAAACGCGATGATACTCTCCGTGCCCGAGGGCGACGACAAGCCCCTCAAGTACCCGCTGATGTTTTCAATCTGCGATGCCGTCATAATAAACAAGTGCGACGTCATGCCCTATTTCAACTTCAGCATCGAGCGCTGCACGGAGTATATCCGCCGCCTCAACCCCGAGGCGAAGATTTTCCCGATTTCCGCGCTGACGGGCGAGGGCGTCTCCGCCTGGACGGACTGGCTGCTGGGCGAAGTGCGCGCCTGGCGCGATTGAGAGGTGGAGCATGGAAGAATGCAGCCATAACTGCGCCACCTGCGCCTCCGGCTGTTCCGAGAGGCAGGAGTTTCGCCGCGACGAGGAGCTTATGGAAAAGCTCCTGCCCGGAGCCGGCGTCAAGAAGGTCATCGCCGTCGTCAGCGGAAAGGGCGGCGTCGGCAAGAGCATGGTGACAAGCCTCCTGGCCGCGGAGGCGAACCGCCGCGGCTACCGCACCGCCGTCATGGACGCCGACCTCACCGGCCCCTCCATCCCCGCCGCCTTCGGCGTCGCGGGCAGGGCGAGGGCCGGCGAGAGCTTCATGTACCCCGTCTCGACCGGGAGCGGCATACAGCTCATGAGCATCAACCTCCTGCTCGAGGACGCGGCGGAGCCCGTGCTCTGGCGCGGGCCGGTCATAGCCGGCGTCGCCGCCCAGTTCTGGAGCGAGGTGCTCTGGGACGACGTGGACTTCATGTTCGTCGACATGCCGCCCGGGACCGGCGACGTGCCGCTCACCGTTCTGCAGGGCCTGCCCGTGGACGGCGTCGTGATAGTCACCTCGCCGCAGGACCTCGTCGGCATGATAGTCGAGAAGGCCGTGCGCATGTCCGAGATGATGAAGGTGCCCGTCCTGACGCTGGTCGAGAACATGAGCTACTACATCTGCCCCAAGTGCGGAGAGATGGAGGAGATTTTCGGCGAGAGCCATGCCGCGGAGCAGGCCGCGGCCCATGGCATCCCCAGCTTCATTCGCCTGCCCATAAACCCCGACGCCGCCCGGCTCATGGACGCCGGCCGCGTGGAGGACATAGACTGCGGCTACGTCTCCGCCCTGGCGGACACCGTGCTCTGCCGCTTCGGCGACGTCCCGCCGCGCAAATAAGCTCCGGGGCCGGGAAACCGGCCCCGAGGCCGTCTGAAAAGGCCTCGACGGCCTTTTCAGACAACGGGGTCTCCCGCCCTGCAGGCGATGAGGACCGGCGCTGCGCTGCGCGCAAAGAAATCCGCCGGCCCGGGCCGGCGGATTTTTCACACTCCGCTTCGCGAGAGGTATTTTCGCCGGCGTACACGCCGCCGCCGAAAATATTTCAATTATTTCGCCGCAAAGCGGCGAAACTTAAGCGAGGCTTTTTCCGCAAGCTGAAGAGGCCGGGAAACCGGCCCGCTTATTTTTTCTTGTGAGGTGCTGTCATGGCAAACAGGCAAAGCGACGCCGCGCTCGACTATATGCGCGAGCTGGGGATAAGGCCCGCGCGCAATCCCGGGCAGTTCGCCTCCCGGCTCGCGGAGCGGCTGGGCAGGAGGCGCGCCGCAGAGGCGCTCGACGCGCTGAACCGCCGCTCGGCGGAGTACGCGAGGGGCGAGAGCGCCGACAACGCCGGCTTCTACGAGGCCAAGAACGCGGATCCCGAGACGGGCCTCGCCGTCTCCGGCATAGGCGAGGGCGACGTGCTGCGCCGCCTCTGCGAGTGGATTTATGTAAACCGCGAGCGCTTCCGGGGCCGGGTGCTGGAGATAGGCTGCGACAACGGCATCCTCTCCTGCTTCGCGGCGCGGCTGCTGCCGGAGTGCGAGCTTGTCTGCATCGATCGCTGCGCGGCCTCGATAGAAGCGGCCCGCCGCCTGGCCGGGAGGCTCGGCGTCACGAACGCGCGCTTTGAGCAGGCGGAGGCGGGACAGTTGCCCCGCGCGGGCTTCGACACCGTCTTCTCCTCGCGCACCGCGCACGAGAACTTCCGGCGCCTGGACGCCGCGCCCGTCCGGGGCGTCGAAGCGCAGTCGGAGCTCTTTGAGCGCTGCCTCGCGGACTACGCCGCCTGCCTTTCCGGGCTCTGCGCCCCGGGCGGACGGCTCCTGACCGTGGAGCGCATGGGCCGCACCTCGCTCTTGAGGGGCTGGCTGCGCGCCCTCGCCGCCGCGGGAATGCATGTCGAGGAGGGCGGCTGGACGGAGCTCTCCGCGCAGGAGCTGGGAGGCGAGGTTCACTTCCAGGCCCTGGTTATGAGCGGGGAAGCCCCGCGCGAGGGGCCGGATATAGAGTATAAGGACGTGATAGACCTCGCCTCTCCCGCCTGGCGCGCCTGGATAGGCTGAGCAGCGGCGCGGCACGGGGCCCGGGAAACCGGGCCCCGGTTTTTTGCGCTCTCCGGTGCTCTTGCGCGGCGGGGCGGGAGAGGGTATAATATCCTTAAGCATCGAGAAAGGCCCGGGCGTTTGCTTTTGCAAACGCGATTCGAGGATATTACGGCGCGGTTTGATATAATGAGCTGAAGAGGTGATGGTATGCCGAGGAAATCTGACGCGGCTCTGCCGCTCCGCCTGGCCGTGCGGCTCTGCGAGGGGGCCGGTTACTGGAACACTTTTGGCTTCAAAAAGTACGATATTCCCGCCTTCAGGCTCAGCGACGGCCCGCATGGGCTGAGATACCGCGAGCGCGGCGGCGGCTTCGACATGCTCGGCGTCCATCCCGCGGCCCCGGCCACCTGCTTCCCGACGGCGGTCACCCTCGCCGGGGCCTGGGACGAGCGCCTGCTCTCCGAGGTCGGGCGCGCCATCGGGAGGGAGGCCCTGGCGCGGGGCGTCGGCGTCGTGCTCGGGCCGGGTCTGAACCTCAAGCGCTCGCCCCTCGGCGGGCGGAACTTCGAGTATTTCAGCGAGGATCCGCTGCTGTCCGGCAAGCTCGCCGCCGCGTTTATACACGGCCTCCAGAGCACGGGCGCGGCGGCCTGCCCCAAGCACTTTGCCGCGAATTCCCAGGAGCGGGAGCGCTTTTGCTCCGACAGCGTCCTCGACGAGCGCACTCTGCGCGAGCTCTACCTGCGCGGCTTCGAACTGGCGGTCAAGGAGGGGCGGCCGCGCGCAATCATGTGCGCCTACAACAAGATAAACGGCGTCTATTGCAGCGACAGCCGCCGCCTGCTGACGGACATACTCCGCGGCGAGTGGGGCTTTGACGGCCTCGTGGTCACCGACTGGGGCGCGATGCACGACCGGAACGCCGCCTTCGAGGCGGGCTGCGACCTCAGTATGCCGGGCGGCAGCCGCTACGGGCAGCGCCGCGCCCTGCGGTCTCTCAGGACGGGCGCGCTCAATCCTCAGTACGTGCTCGCCTCCGCCGGACGTGTCGCGCGCCTGGCGCGGGAGCTGCGCTCCACACTCGCCGTAGGGCATGTCTGCGACCTGAGCTCGCACCACGCCCTGGCCCTGCGCGCCGCCTGCGAGGGCGCGGTGCTGCTCAAAAATGAGAACAACCTTCTGCCCCTGCGGCCCGGAAGCCGCCTCGCGGCGATAGGCCGCATGGCCGTCGAGCCCCGGTATCAGGGTGCGGGCTCGAGCCGGATAAACCCCACGCGGATTTCCGCCGCGGCGGACAATCTTCCGTACAGCGTCTGGGCCCCAGGCTGCGACGCCGAGGGCCGGACGGACGAGGCGATGCTCTCCCGGGCCGAGGCCGCGGCCCGCGCCGCCGACTGCGCCGTCGTCTTCGCCGGGCTGCCGGAAAGCTTTGAGGGAGAGGGCTTTGACCGCGAGCACATGCGCCTCCCCGAGGGTATGGACGCCCTCATAAGCCGCGTCGCGGACGCGAATCCGAACACCTGCGTCGTCCTGTGCGCCGGCGGGCCGGTCGAGTGCCCCTGGGCGGACAAGGTGCGCGCGATTTTGTACATGGGCCTGCCCGGACAGGCCGGAGGCGAGGCCGCGGCCCGGCTGCTCTACGGCAGGGCGGAGCCGGGCGGGCGGCTCGCCGAGAGCTGGCCGTACAAATATGAGGACACGCCCGCCTGCGAGAGCTTCGCCAAAACCCGCGACGCCCTCTACAAGGAGGGGCTGTACGTGGGCTATCGCTACTACTCCACCGCCGGCGTGAGGCCCCGCTGGGCCTTCGGGCACGGGCTGGGATACACGCGCTGGGAGTACAGTGATATGTGCGAAATCCCCGGCGGGGTCTCGCTCAGGGTCAGGAATGTCGGGGAGCGCGCGGGCTCGGCCGTGGTGCAGCTGTACGTCGCGCCGCCCGCGGCGGGGCCGCACCGTCCGGCGCTCGAGCTGCGCGGCTTCAAAAAGCTGCGGCTGCGTCCGGGCGAGGCGCGCCGCGTCAGCTTTGAGCTCACTCGGCGGAGCTTCGCCCTCTGGCAGGACGGCTGGCGAGTGCAGCGTGGGGAGTATACCGTCCTGGCCGGAGGGGCCGCGGACGATTTGCCTCTCTCGCTCAAAATCGCGGTCGAGGGCGATGAGCTTCCGGTCCCGGAGGACGAGGGCTGGTACGCCCATCCCTCCGGCGCGCCGGACGACGCCTCCTGGCGCGCGGCCCTGGGCCGGGAATACGCGCCGGAACGCCCCGGGGAGGGCGGCTGGACCATGGACAACACGCCCTTTGAGATGAAGGACAGCTCGCTCGTCATGCGCGCGCTCTATCACGGGATACGCATCGGCGCGGGCCTCGGCTTCGGGCGGGAGCGCGAGAGCAGGCCGGAATACCGGATGATGCTCGCGAGCAGCGCCCTCGCGCCGCTCCGGGTGCTGCAAATAAACGGCGGCGCGCCCGAATTCCTGCTGAAAGCCGCCCTCTGCGCGGCGAACGGCTGCGGAAGGGGCGCAAAAAATGCCGCAAAGCGCGTTTTGAGGTTGACCGCCGCGGCTGGAAAAGGTATTATAATGTCAAAACCGGCCCGCCGCCGGAGCTGAAACGGGAGGCGCAAAATGGAGTATAAAACGGACATCGAGATAGCCCAGGCCTGCGAGAAGGAGAAGATAACCGCCGTTGCGGCGCGGGCCGGGATTGGCGAGGAATATATAGAGCAGTACGGGAACTACAAGGCGAAGGTGGACTATAAGTTCCTGCGCGACCACGCGGACACGCCCGACGGCAAGCTCATCCTCGTGACCGCCATCACGCCGACGCCCGCCGGCGAGGGCAAGACGACGACCACCGTCGGTCTCACGGACGGCCTGCGGAAGATTGGCAAGAAGTCCATGGCGGCGCTGCGCGAGCCCTCGCTGGGCCCCGTGTTCGGCGTCAAGGGCGGCGCTGCCGGCGGCGGCTACGCCCAGGTGGTGCCGATGGAGGACATAAACCTGCACTTCACCGGCGACTTCCACGCCATAGGCGCTGCGAACAACCTGCTCGCCGCGATGCTGGACAACCACA
>DVJK01000039.1 GCA_018716795.1 Candidatus Scatomorpha merdipullorum
GGGCAGCACGCTCTCAAAGCCCATGTCATGGGCGATGTTTTCCTCAAGGGCCCTGACCTTGCCGGCGTCGCCGCCGAAGAGGGCGAGGAAGCTCGCGCCCGTGCCCGTCGCGCCCTTGCAGCCGTAGAAGGGTATGCGCTCGAGCTCGAAGTCCAGCCGCTCGAGGTCGAAGGCGAGGTCCTGCGCCCACATGGCCGCACGCTTGCCGACGGTCGTGGGCTGCGCCGCCTGATAGTGCGTGTAGGCGAGGACGGGCGTGTCCGCGTTCTTCTCGATGAAGCCGGCGAGCGCGGCGAGGGCGTTTATAAGCAGCATGCGTATCTGCTTCAGGGCCTCGCGGTAGGCGATAAGGTCGCCGTTGTCGTCCACGTAGCAGCTCGTTGCGCCGAGGTGGATTATCCCCTTCGCCTTCGGGCAGCGGTCGCCCCAGGCCCGGATGTGCGCCATGACGTCGTGCCTGAGCTCGCGCTCATAGCGCCCGGCGGCCTCATAGTCTATGAGCTCGAGGTTTTCGCGCAGCTCCTCGACCTGCTCGGCCGTGACGCCGAGGCCGAGCTTCATCTCGTTTTCGGCCAGCGCGAGCCAGAGCCTGTGCCAGGTGAGGAACTTGAAGTCCGGCGAGAAGATGTACTGCATTCGCTCCGAGGCGTAGCGGGAGCTCAGCGGGCTTTCATAAATCTGCTTTAACATATCATCACTCCACTGTCACGGATTTGGCGAGGTTGCGGGGCTTGTCTATGTCGCAGCCGTTTTCGCGCGCGACGTAGTAGGCAAAGAGCTGGAGGGGGACAATCTCCGGCAGGGCGGCGAAGAGCTGCTCGCCGCGCGGGGCGTACAGCACGTCGTCCGCCTCCGCGAAGATGCGCCGGTTGCCCTCTATGGCCAGGCCGAGCACCTTCGCGCCGCGGGCCTTGACCTCCTGTATGTTGCTGACCATCTTGTCGAAAAGCCGCTCCTGGCAGCAGAGGGCCACGACGAGGCGCTTTTCGTCTATGAGCGCTATCGTGCCGTGCTTGAGCTCGCCCGCGGCGTAGGCCTCCGAGTGGATATAGCTTATCTCCTTGAGCTTGAGCGAGCCCTCCATCGCGGCGGCGTAGTCGATGTTGCGGCCGATGAAGAAGAGGCTCTTCTGCCCGTGCCAGCGCTCGGCGAGGTAGCGGGCGTGGAGGTTCAAGTCAATCGCCCTCTGCACAAGGCTCGGCAGGGCGCGCAGGCTGTCCACCAGCTCCGCATACCGCGCCTCGTCCAGGCGGCCGAGCCTTTCGGCGCACCAGACGGCGAAGAGGTAGAGCGCGGCGAGCTGGGTGGTGTAGCCCTTCGTGGTGGCGACGGCTATCTCCGGGCCGGCGTGGGTATATATGACGTTGTCGGCGAGGCGGGCTATCGTGCTGCCGACGACGTTGACTATGGCGAGGCACTTCGCGCCCCGGGCCATGCACTCGCGCATCGCGGCGATGGTGTCCGCCGTCTCGCCGCTCTGGCTGACGACAATGAGCAGGGTGTGTCCGTCGATTATCGGGTCGCGGTAGCGAAGCTCGCTCGCGAGCTCGACCTCGACGCTCACGCGGCAGAGGGCCTCTATCACATACTTGCCCACGACGCCGGCGTGGTATGCGCTGCCGCAGGCGGTTATGACTATCTTGTCAAAGCCCTTCAGCTCCTCGGGCGTGAGGCTGAAGTCCTCGAAGGCGATGCGCCCGCCGCGGATGCGCAGGTCTATCGTGCTCTTGACGGCGCGGGGCTGCTCCATTATCTCCTTGAGCATGAAGTGCTCATAGCCGCCCTTTTCCGCGGCCTCGATATCCCAGACCACGTGGCTGACGGTCTTCGTTATCTCGCGGCCCGTGCGGTCGTAGACCGTGACGCGCTCGGCCGTCAGCTCGGCGAGCTCGCCGTCGTCCATGTATATGACGTTCTTCGTGCGCGCGACGAGGGCCGTGACGTCGCTTGCGAAGTAGTTCTCGCCGACGCCGAGGCCGAGGATGAGCGGCCCGGCCTCCTTGACGCAGAAGAGCTTCCCCGGCTCCTTCGAGCAGACCACGCCCAGCACATAGCTGCCCTCGAGGCGGGAGGCCGTGCGCATGACCGCGCGCTTGAGGTCGCCGTCGTAGTATTTCTCGAGCAGGTGCGCCACGACCTCGGTGTCCGTCTCGCTGCGGAAGACTATGCCCTCCGCCTCCTGCTCCGAGCGCAGGGCGGCGAAGTTCTCGATTATCCCGTTGTGCACGACGGCGAAGAGGCCGTGCTCGCTCAGATGCGGGTGGGCGTTCGTGTCCGTCGGCGCGCCGTGGGTGGCCCAGCGGGTGTGCGCGAGGCCGCAGACGCCCTCGAGGCTCCGCCCGCCGCCGGTGAGCTCCGCGAGATGCGCCACGGAGCCGCTGGCCTTGACCATTTTGAGCTCGTCTCCCGTCTGCACCACGACGCCCGCGCTGTCATAGCCGCGGTATTCAAGCCGGCGCAGCCCGTCGAGCAGGACCGGCGCGGCCTGGGCCGAACCGGTGTATCCAACAATTCCGCACATATGTTACTCCTTTTCTCTCAGGCCGGCCGCCTTCAAAAAGCCCAGGAAGAGCGGATGCGGCCTCGTCGGACGGCTCTTGAACTCGGGGTGGTACTGCACGCCCAGGTAGAAGGGGTGCCCGCTTATCTCCACGGCCTCGGCCAGGCGCCCGTCCGGGCTCTCGCCGGAGACGGTCAGCCCCGCGGCCTCGAGCTCGGCGCGGAACTCATTGTTGAGCTCATAGCGGTGGCGGTGCCGCTCGCTTATCTCGCGCTCGCCGTAGCAGCGCATGAGCGTGGTGCCGGGCTTCACGGCGCAGGGCCAGGCGCCGAGGCGCAGCGTGCCGCCCTTGTCTATCTCCTCACTCTGGCCGGGCATGAAGTCTATGACCTTGTGCGCGCTCGCGCCGTCAAACTCGCCGGAGGCCGCGTCGGCCCAGCCGAGGACGTTTCGCGCGTATTCTATGACCGCAATCTGCATTCCGAGGCAGAGGCCGAGATAGGGCAGGGCGTGCTCGCGCGCGTATTTCGCGGCGAGAATCTTGCCCTCTATGCCGCGCGGGCCGAAGCCGCCGGGCACCAGGACGCCGTCAACGTCCGCGAATATCCCGTCAACCGTCTCGGGCGTGACGCTCTCGGAATCCACCCACTTTATCTCCGCGTTTTTCCCGAGGGCGAAGCTCGCGTGGTTGAGCGCCTCGGTGACGGAGAGGTAGGCGTCGTGCAGCTGGACGTACTTGCCGACGAGGGCGATTCTGACGCTGCCGGAGCGGCGGCGCATGCGCCCGAGCATGGCCTCCCAGTCGGACATGTCCGGCTCCGGGCAGCTCAGGCCCAGCTTGCGGCAGACCACGGAGTCGAGCCCCTCCCGCCTGAGCATCAGCGGGGCCTCGTAGAGGGAGGGGAGGGTCACGTTTTCAATGACGCAGTCGCCCTCCACATTGCAGAAGCCCGCTATCTTCTCGAAAATGCCCCTGTCCTCGATGGGCTCGTCGCAGCGCAGGACGATGACGTCCGGCGAGATGCCGAGGCTCTGCAGCTCCTTGACCGAGTGCTGCGTCGGCTTGCTCTTGTGCTCGCCGCTCGCGCGCAGGTAGGGCACGAGGGTGACGTGGACGTAGAGCGCGTTCCCCGGCCCGGCCTCGCGGCCCACCTGGCGTATCGCCTCGAGGAAGGGCTGGCTCTCGATGTCGCCGACGGTGCCGCCTATCTCGGTTATGACCACGTCCGCGCCGGTCTTGTTCCCAAGGGAGTAGATAAACTCCTTTATCTCGCGGGTGACGTGGGGGATAATCTGCACGGTGGAGCCCAGGTATTCGCCCCTGCGCTCCTTGCCCAGCACGTTCCAGTAGACGCGGCCGGTGGTGAGGTTTGAAAAGCGGTTCAGGTCCTCGTCTATGAAGCGCTCATAGTGGCCGAGGTCGAGGTCGGTCTCCGCGCCGTCCTCGGTGACGTAGACCTCCCCATGCTGGTACGGGCTCATGGTGCCCGGGTCGACGTTGATGTAGGGGTCGAGCTTCTGCGCGGCGACCTTGAGGCCGCGGGCCTTGAGCAGGCGGCCCAGCGAGGCCGCAGTTATCCCCTTTCCCAGCCCGGAGACGACGCCTCCGGTGACAAATACGTACTTTGGCATATTATCCCTCCATTCGGCGCGCCTGAGGCGCGCGTATATCTCAGTTAAGGCTCTCGAGCGCCATGACGACGCCGTTGGGCAGCCTTATCGCCTTATAGCTCTCGCCGACCTCAAGCCCGAGCTCGTCGGCCATGAGCGCGCGTATGACGGCGCTGTGCGCCACGCAGACGGCCGCACCGCCCGGAGCCTTCCGCAGCCGCCCGATAAACGGCGCGGCCCGGCGGAGCATGTCGGCGTAGCTCTCGCCGCCGGGCGGGGCGTAATTTCGCCGGTCGGCGGAGTAGGCGGAAAACTGCTCGGGCCAGCGCTCGCCTATCTCGGCCCAGGAGCAGCCCTCCCAGACGCCGAAGTTGAGCTCGGTGAGCTCCGGCGCGGCCAGCACGGGCAAATTGAGCGCCCGGCCCAAAATCTCCGCCGTCTCACAGGCGCGCTTCAGCGGGCTTGAATATATCCGCTCCGCGCCCTCGCCGGCGAGCCTTCCGGCCAGCTCCGCGGCCTGGGCCCTGCCGCGCTCGTTGAGGGCGATGTCGCTCACGCCCTGAATTTTACCGGCGGCGTTCCAGTCCGTCTCGCCGTGCCGGACAAGCAGCACGCGCATGTCAGATCCCCTCCATCCAGCGGGTCAGCGCCTCGTAAAATTTCCCGGCGTGGGCGCCGTCCAGAAGCCGGTGGTTGAGCTCCAGGCTCATGTCCAGCAGCGTCCTTCCTCCCTCGACACGCCAGCGGCCCCAGGTGACGCGCGGGACGGAGTCCTTGGGGTCGGGGTCTCGCTCGTTTTTAAAGGCGCTCACGGGGAACCAGGGCAGGCAGGAGAAGTATATGAGGCTGTCCTCATCCCAGGGGCCGGAGGTTATGAACTCGCGCTGCGCCGCGCTCTTCTCCTTCGCGCGGCGGCAGAAATCCTCCAGATCATCGCCCGCCTCGAGCGTGACGATGCGGAAGAGCTCGCCTCCGCGGTCGAGGTCGGTGAAGCTCGGCACAAGCCGCTCGTGCTTCACAAGCGCGCCGCCGCGGTCCTTGTACAGGAAGGCGTCCACGCTCTCCATCGCCTTCGTGACGCCGAAGACGAGGGCCGGATAAAAGGGCAGGCCCCTCTCCCGGCAGTGCGCGCGCAGGCGCGTCACCTCGACGGGGAAGGTCAGCGCGTAAAAGGGGTCGGCCATCGGCGCAAAGAAATCGTAAATCTCCCGCCTCGGCCAGCGTGACATATCTATGAGCTCGGGCACGGCTCCGCCTCCCTCCGATAAAAATAACCTAGATATTATAATAGAGCGCACACGTAATTACAAGCGTTTTCTTGCACAAATTCCCCGAGTCCGCCACAGACGGACAGCCTGCGCGCACACGCCGCCGGCTTTTCCGGAATACGGGCGAAATGGGCGTTGACAGTCTGTCAGAACGATGATATACTCAGGGCGTTGACACAGTGTCAGAAAAGGAGGCCCCTTATGAAATCCAAGGTATACTTCACTCGCGCCATAACGCCCGAAAAGGTCTGCGAGGCCTATCACAGGCTGGGCGTGACGCTGCCCGGCAGAGTCGCCGTCAAGCTCCACTCCGGCGAGCAGGGCAACCAGAACTACATCACGCCCGAGTTCTGGAAGCCGATGATAGACGAGATAGGCGGAACCGTATGCGAGACGAACACCGCCTACGGCGACGCCTCCGGCGGCGTGCGCGACCACACGGACAGCCACCTGAAGCTCATCGACGAGCACGGCTGGAGCAAATACTTCGCCTTCGACCTCATGGACGCCGAGGGCGAGGACCACATCTGGCCCATACCCGGCGGCAAGGTCCTCAAGGAGAACCACGTGCCCAACCACCTCACGAATTACGACTCCATGCTCGTCCTCGCGCACTTCAAGGGCCATCCCATGGGCGGCTTCGGCGGCGCGATAAAGCAGCTCGCGATTGGCTGCGCCAGTGCGAAGGGCAAGGCGCTCATCCACTCCGCCGGTCTCACGGACGACCGCTTCGAGTGCTGGGATAAGCACGCGAGCAAGACGGTCTTCCCCGAGGCCATGGCCGACGCGGCGAGCAGCATTTACCGTCACTTTGAGGGCAGGATAGGCTTCGTCAGCGTCATGAAGAACCTCTCCGTCGACTGCGACTGCTGCGCCGTGGCCGAGGACCCCTGCATGGCCGACATCGGCATACTCTCCTCGCTCGACCCCGTGGCGCTCGACCAGGCCTGCATGGACCTCGTCATGGCCTCCGACGACCCTGGCAGGGAGCATTTCATGCACAGGGTGAACTCCCGCAACGGCATCCACACGATAGAGGCCGCCGCGGAGCTCGGCTTCGGCAGCCGCGAATACGAGCTCATTGAGTTCTGAAAATTGACGCCCGGGCGGGAATCGGGTATAATATCCGCGAGCGCCGCGCCGCGGCGCAGCAATCAGCCGGCTTGAAGGAGGCGTGAGCGCTTGCCCGCTTGTTCCGAGGAATTGACAAAGGCCCGCTGCGACGAGATTGTCGCCGTCTGCGCGGAGCTTTATAAGAGCATGAGCTTCAAGGACATCACCCTCAAGGAGATAGGCCGTCGCACGTCCTTCACGCGCACGTCGATATATAACTACTTCCAGACGAAGGAGGAGATTTTCCTCGAGCTCTTCAAGCGGGAGTATGAGGCCTGGACCGCGGACCTGAACGCCCTCGGGCGCTCGCACGAGGGCATGACGGCGAGGGAGTTCGCCGCCGCGCTGGCCGAGACGCTTGAGCGGCGGGGCTTCCTGCTCAAGCTCATGAGCATGAACCTCTACGACATGGAGGCCAACTCCCGCACGGAGAACCTCGCGGCCTTCAAGCGCGCCTACGGCGGAAGCCTCGAGGCGATGACGCGCTGCCTGGAAAAGTTCTTCCCGGACATGAGCGCGCAGGACATACGGGGCTTCATCTACTGCTTTTACCCCTTCCTCTTCGGCGTCTATCCATACACGGCGGTGACGCCCAAGCAGCGCGAGGCCATGGCCCTGGCCGGCGTCCGCTGGCCCAGGCTTAGCGTCAGGACGCTGGTGGAGGACTTCACGGCGCGGCTTCTGGGCTGAATGAAAAAAATAAGGCGTCCGGGAATAAAAGGATTCCCGGACGCTTTTGCTTAACCGAAGCTGAAGTAGCTCTTCGGATCGGTCGTCGCGCCGTTGACGCGGACCTCGAAGTGCAGGTGCGGCCCCGTGGAGTTGCCGGTGGAGCCGACGTAGCCTATGGTCTGGCCCTGCGTGACGCTCTGCCCGTTGGAGACGGCGAAGGCGCTCATATGCGCGTAGAGCGTGGTGCGCCCGCCGCCGTGGTTGATGATTATATAGTTGCCGTAGCCGTTGCCGTTGTTGGGTATGACGGTCGCGATGCCGCTGTCGGCGGCGAGTATGGGCGTGCCGCTCGGCGCGCCGATGTCCTCGCCGGCGTGGAAGCGCATGTCGCCCCATATCGGGTGGATACGCCAGCCGTAGGCGCTGCCGGGACTGTACCCGGGCAGGGGCCAGATGTAGGTGCCGGTGGAGACAATGCTGTTCGCGGCCTCCTGCCGCTCGAGCTCGGCTATCATGCTCTGAATCTCGCTCTCGAGGGCCTGCTCCTTGGCCAGCTGCTCCTCGTATGCGGCGCGGTCGGTCTCCAGCTGTTCCTCAAGCTCGACTATGAGCTGTTCGGCCTCCTCAATCTCGGCCTCGAGCTCGGCCTTCTCGGCCTCGAGCTCGGCCTGCTTGGCGTCGAGCTCGGTCAGCATCTCCTCATACTCGGCCTGCACGCGCTCGCTCTCCTCGCGCGCGGCGGTGTACTGCTCATAGCTGCGGCGGTCGGCCTCCATTATCTCGCCGACCATGTCTATGTTGCTCAAAAGCTCGCCGAGGCTCTTGCTGCCGAAGATAATCGCCAGCCAGGTGAAGCTGCCGTTCTCCTCCATCGCGCGCACGTGGCGGCGGTAGTTGGCCAGCTGCTCGTTCTCGCGCTCGAGCGCGCTGTCGACCTCGAGCTTTTTCTGCTCGACGAGCGAGGTGTACAGCTCGACCTGCTCCTCAATGAGCTCTATCTCCTGCCGGTATAGCTCGTTGCGCTCGTCCAGGGCGGTCTTGCGCTCCATTATGTCGGCGTGCTCGGCCTCGAGCTCGGCTATGCCGGCCTCCATCTCCTCGCGCTCGGCGGAAAGCTCATCCCTCTCGGCCTCGAGCGCGTCAATCTGGGACTGGGAGACCGCCAGGACCTCCAGGGGCGCGAACGCCGTCAGCGCCAGCGCCAGAGCAAGCGCCGCGCCCAGCGTCCGCCGGAAACTTCTTTTCATATCTTGCCTCCGTTGAGGTTATTTCAGCTTTACATAATACCACGTTTCGACGCGGTTTGCAAGTCTGACGAAGTCCGCCCCGGAATGTTCCGCCGCGCGGCAGTGAAACGACCTCCCGAAGCCGGGAGGCCGTTTTTAAGCTTGCCGAGATTTACTTCGGCGGAGCGCGTTAATATTCCCGCTCAGGCGCGCTTCCACTTGGCGCCCTGCGGCGTGTCGATAATGGTGACGCCCTCGGCGGCGAGCATGTCGCGTATCCGGTCGGCCTCGGCGTAGTTCTTCGCCTTCTTGGCGGCGGCGCGCTCGGCCAGCAGGGCCTCTATGCGCTCGTCGTGTTCCTCCTCGGGCTCGGCGTTCTTCTTGCGCAGGGCCTCGGCCTTCTCCATGAGGGAGAGTCCCAGGACGCCGTCGAAGTCCGCGACGGCGGCGAGCTTGGTGGCGTCGTTCGTCTTGGCCTTGAGCGCGTCGTAGAGCGCGGTGACGGCGAGGGAGGTGTTGAGGTCGTTGTCCAGCGCCTCGGCGAAGCGGGCCTTGAGCGCGGCGAGGGCGGCTTCGTCGACTTCGCCGCCGTCGGGCTTGAGCGCGGCGACGCGGGCGACGAGCTTTTCATAGGCGGTCTCGGCGTTGTCAAGGTTCTCCCAGGAGAACACCAGGCTGCGGCGGTAGTGGCTCTGGAGGCAGAAGAAGCGGTAGGCGAGCGGATCGTAGCCCTTTTCCTCGAGCAGGCTGACGGTCAGGAATTCGCCCTTGGACTTGCTCATCTTGCCGGAGTTGGTGTTGAGGTGGTAGACGTGGAACCAGAAGTTGCACCACTTGTGGCCCAGGTAGCTCTCGGACTGGGCAATCTCGTTGGTGTGATGCGGGAAGGCGTTGTCAATCCCGCCGCAGTGGATGTCGAGGTCCTCGCCGAGGTGCTTCATGCTTATGCCGGAGCACTCGATATGCCAGCCGGGGTAGCCGACGCCCCAGGGCGAATCCCACTTGAGGGCCTGGTCCTCGAACTTGCTCTTGGTGAACCAGAGGACGAAGTCGTTCTTGTTGCGCTTGTTCGTGTCCTCCTCGACGCCCTCGCGCACGCCGACGTCCAGGTCCTC
>DVJK01000040.1 GCA_018716795.1 Candidatus Scatomorpha merdipullorum
AACCAGGCCGCGATACTCCGCGCCGAGGCCAAGAAGCAGGCCCAGATTCTCGAGGCCCAGGGCAAGGCCGAGGCCATCCTCGCCGTGCAGAAGGCCACCGCGGACTCCATCCGCCTGCTCAACGAGGCCGCGCCGAGCGATCCCGTCATACGCCTGCGCGCGCTGGAGGCCTTCGCCGCCGCCGCGGACGGCAAGGCCACGAAGATAATCATCCCCAGCGAGATTCAGGGCCTGGCCGGCCTGGCCGAGGGCCTTGTCGAGAGCCTGACGGAGCCGAAGGCGGGTGAGTGAGCATGTCGGCCGAGCATCATCTGAGCAAGACTGACGCCTTCCTCCTCCGGCACGGGATGGACGCCAAGCCCATCCCCGCCGTCGCGACGGCCTTCGTGCAGGAGATGGAACGCGGCCTCGCCGGGGAGCCGAGCTCCCTGGACATGATACCCACCTACCTGAGCGCCGGCATACCGGTCCTGGGCAGGCGGGCCGCCGTCGTGGACGCGGGCGGCACGAATTTCCGCGCCAGCCGCGTGTTCTTCGGCGAGAAGGGGCCGGAGCTCGAATATGTCGAGCGCGCGCCCATGCCCGGCACCGAATCTCCCGTGAGCTGGGAGGAGTTTATCGAGTTCTCGGCGCGGAAAATCATCCGCGTCATGGAGGGCTGCAGCTCCATAGGCTTCTGCTTCTCCTTCCGCGCGGACATAACGCCCGAGCGCGACGGGCGCGTCATACTGATGAGCAAGGGCGTGCAGATAAGCGGCTATGAGGGCCGGTATATCTGCGCCGACCTGCGCGAGGCGCTGCGGCGCATGGGCGCAAAGGAGCTGCCCTCCGTCCTGGTGAACGACACCGCGGCCGTCCTGCTCTCGGGCACCGGCCTTTTGATGAGCGAGGGCTACGACAGCCTCATCGGCCTCGTCTGCGGCACGGGGCAGAACACCTGCTGCACCCTCGACATATCCCGCATAGGCAAGCTGGGCGCGCCCGGCGGGCAGAACATGCTCGTCAATCTCGAGAGCGGCTGCTTCAGCCTCATTGAGCCCGGCGACTTCGACCGGGAGCTCGACGCCGCCTCCGTCAACCCCGGCGACCACGTCTTTGAGAAGATGACCTCCGGCGCGTACCTGGGCGAGCTCTGCCGCCTCACGCTCAAGGGCGCGGCGCGCGAGGGCCTGCTCTCCGACGAGGGCGCGGAGCGGGTACACTCCATCGCCACCCTCTCGAGCGCGGACGCCGACATGATGGCCTCCGTTGCCCCCAAGCTCTACGGCCGGCGCGACGGCTGCGTCGTCCGCGACATCTGCCGCGCCGTCTTCAGCCGCGCGGCGCGCTATGTCTGCGCGAATATCGCGGCCATACTCATCCTCACCGATAAGGGCAAGGATCCCGAGCATCCCGCCTGCGTCTGCGCGGACGGCTCGGTGGTGCGGCACAGCCGCGTCTTCTCCTCGGAGCTCCGGCATTATATGGACAGCTCCCTGCGCGCCGTGCTCGGCAGGCACTGCGTGCTGCACACCCTGGAGGAGGCGACAACCCTCGGCACCGCGTCCGCCGCCCTTCTAAATACATAAGAACTCAGGAGGAAAAAAACTATGCCCCTAACCCCCGGCATCAAAGGCAGCGCCAGCTGCGTGGTAGGCCCCGAAGATACCGCCAAGGCCCTCGGCTCCGGCGCCGTCGACGTGTTCAGCACGCCGAAGCTCGTCGCGCTCATGGAAAAGGCCGCCCTGCTCTCCGTCCGCGACTATCTCGACGAGGGCATGGACACCGTCGGCACCCATCTCGACATATCCCACAGCGCCGCCACGCCCGTCGGCATGACCGTCCGGGCCGAGTCCGAGCTCATAGAGGTCGACCGCCGCCGCCTGGTCTTCTCCGTCAAGGCCTGGGACGAGACCGAGCTCGTCGGCGAAGGCACCCACGAGCGCTTCATAATCGACCGCGACAAATTCCTGGCCAAATGCAGCTCCAAAGCCTGAAACAAGCCCCTCAAAAGAGGGGCTTTTCCATAATCAAAAGCCTCCCGCCCGCGCCTCCCGGCACAGCCGGGAGGCTTTATTAGCTTTACGCGCCGGCGCGCTTAGGCCCGCGCGGGAAAAGCCGCCGCGGACGTTGCAAGCGGCTTATGATTATGATATAATACCTTGTCAAAAATCAGCGGCCACTCAAAGTCAAGGGAGATAGATATACATGAAACTCGGTATCGTCGGCCTGCCCAATGTGGGCAAGAGCACGCTTTTCAACGCGATAACCAACGCGGGCGCGGAGAGCGCGAACTACCCCTTCTGCACGATAGAGCCCAATGTCGGCATGGTTGCCGTGCCGGACGAGCGGCTGGATTTCCTGCGCGAGCTCTATAACCCGAAGAAATACACGCCCGCGACGATTGAATTTGTCGACATTGCCGGGCTTGTCCAGGGCGCGAGCCGCGGCGAGGGTCTTGGCAACAAATTCCTTGAGAATATCCGCCGCACGGACGCGATAGTCCACGTCGTGCGCTGCTTTGACGACGAGAACATCATCCACGTCGCGGGCAGCACCGATCCCGCGCGCGATATCGACATCATCAACCTCGAGCTTGTCATGGCGGACATGGAGCTTGTCGAGCGCCGCGTCGAGAAGGCGATGAAGGCCGCCAAGGGCGGCGACAAGAAGTTCGCGCACGAGGCCGAGGTCTTCGAGCGCCTGCTCGCCCACCTCAACGAGGGCAAAAGCGCCCGCAGCTGGGACTGCTCCGAGGACGAGGCCGAGCTTATCGCGACAAGCGATCTTTTGAGCCTCAAGCCGGTTATCTACGCCGCGAACATGGACGAGGAGGGCATCGCCGCCTTCGAGGACAACGCCTACTACCGGGCCGTCAAGGCCATTGCCGACGCCGAGGGCGCCCAGACGCTGCCCATCTGCGCGCGCACCGAGCAGGAAATAGGCGAGCTCGACGCGGAGGACCGCGAGATGTTCCTCGCGGAGCTCGGCCTGCACGAGAGCGGACTCGACCGGCTTATCAAATGCTCCTACGCCCTGCTGGGCCTGATAAGCTTCCTCACCTGCGGCAGCGACGAGGTCAGGGCCTGGACGATAAGGAACGGCACGAAGGCCCCGCAGGCCGCCGGCAAGATACACTCCGACTTTGAGCGCGGCTTCATCCGCGCGGAGATAGTCGCCTTCGACGACCTGAAGGCCTGCGGCACCATGGCCGCCGCCAAGGAAAAGGGCCTGGTCCGCAGCGAGGGCAAGGACTACGTCATGAAGGACGGCGACGTGACGCTGTTCAGGTTCAACGTATAAGCGCGCCGGCGATTCAAGCTGAAAAAGCCCCGCTTAAGCTTCGCCGCTTTGCCGTGAAAAAAAGTGAAATCCATTTTCGGGCGAGCTTTGCCCGCCCGAAAATACCTCTCGCGGAGCGGAGTGTGAAAAATGCATCAGTCCGAGGACTGGTGCATTTCTTTGCGCGCAGCGAAGCGCCGGTCCTCATCGCCCGAAGGGCGGGAGACCCTATTGTCTGAAAAGGCCGTCGAGGCCTTTTCAGACAGCCAACGCGTCCGGGGATTCTTCGGAATCCCCGGGCGCTTCCGTTTATTTGGCCGCCGCGCTGCCGCTTATATCCCCGCGAGGAGGCTCTGCATGTCCTCGTATTTGATTTTGCCGTTCGCGTAATAGTCCCTCACCAGCGCGGCCTTGTTCTCCCGCGTGAGGCCGGGGATGCGCTCGAGCTGGAGGCGGAGCTGCGCGGCGTTGGCGTCGTAGTCCACGGCCGCGGCGGGCTTGTCCTCCTCGGGCTCGGGCGCGGCCGGGCTTCGCGCGGTCGCCGCGGCGCCCTCCCCGGAGGCTATGGGCGCGCCCGTGGGCGTGAGGCCCCACGCCGCGAGCAGCTCCTCGGAATACGTCCGGTAGCTCGACTCCACGCGCACCGCCTCGTCGTAAAGCGCCTGCGCGCGCTCCAGCTCGCTCTCCGCGATGGCCTCCGCCACGGCGGAGCGATAGCCCGCCTCGGCCTCCGCGCGGCGCAGCTCCAGCTCCCCGAGTTCGGCGGCCTGCTCGGCGCTCAGGGCGTTCAGCGCGTTCTGACCGGCCAGCGCGAGGCTGAGCCTGGCCTGCCCGGCCGCGCCGGTATTGAGGCCCGAGGCCGCGAACTGCTCGTTGACGCTCTGCCTTGTGAGGGCGGCGTCCGCGGCGGCGGCGTTGCGCGCGGCGCGGTACCGCTCCGGAAGCTGCGCGGCGGCGTAGTCGAAGGCCGCCGTCTCGCGCTCGAAGGCGCTCTCTATCGCCTCGAGGGAGCGCTCGCGCGCCGTGTCGTAGAGCTCGTTTATATAGTCCGAGCGGTCCTCGGCCTCGTAATAGCCCAGCGGCCTGCCCAGCTCGTTTGTATACACGGCGGTCTGCCGGTAGGGCAGCCGCCCGGCCGTTATCTTCGCGTTCCTCTGCGCCTCGTACTGCGCAAGCAGCCGGCGGTCTGCATTGACGCCCTTGGCCGCCTCCTGCGCTATCAGGTCGGAATAGTCCACATTCGGGTCAAATGCCGCCATTTTTCCCGCTCCCCCTCTCTAAAACCGTGATTCTCGTCTCATGTCCGCGCAGCTCGCCGCGCGCGCCCTCCAGGGAGGCGTCCAGCCGCTCATGCTGCCTGCGGTTCTCCCGCTCGAGCGCGCCGAGCTTGTCCGAGAGCTCCTCGACCAGGACGGCCAGGCGCGTCATGGTCGTGTTGAGCCGCAGCATGGGCGCGGAGAGCGTGGCGGCCAGCCCGGCGAGCCCGGCCAGCACGCCCACGACGCCCCATTCGCTCATCCGTCCTCCTTCGGCCTTGCGTAGCCCAGGGCCAGCTCGCTGTCGCCGAGGCCGGCGGTCGTCGGGTCGGCGACGATGCCCAGCAGCGCCAGCACGGCGAAGAGCGCGTTCACGAGGTCCAGCAGCCGCGCGCCTATGCCCTCGAGCTCCAGCTCAAAGCCGAAGAGCGCGGCGAAGGCCTGGACAAGCAGCAACGCCGCCGGGATAAGGCTGAGCCAGAAGCCCCTGTTTTTGAATCTTACCTGCCAGTTTATCATTTGTAGCCCTCCAGTCTGTAAAGCATCACCCAGAGCTCCTGCCGCGTCACGAAGGCCTCCGGCCTCGTGCCGTCGGAGATGCCCTGCTCCATAACCCACTCGCGGGCCCGCCGGGCCTCGCGCTCAAAGCCGTCCGCGTCCTCCGCGCCGCCGGCGTCCTCCGCGCCCTCCCGCGCGGCAATCAGCGCGGGATAGTCCTTGTAGGCCGCGTTCAAATCCACCCGGCCCGCTATCCCGGGCACGCTTCCGCCGGAGCTGTACTGCCACATCCCGCCCGACTGCGCGGGCTCGACGGCTATGTCCGGGTCGCGCGGCCACTTGGCCAGCCAGATGTCATACTCGCGCGGGATGTCCGCGTCGAAGTAGGCGGCCAGATAGTTCGGGTTGGCGTAGACCATGGGATAGCGCCCGAGCGCCTCCACCTCGGAGCAGAAGGCGCGCGCGAGCGAGCTCGCAAGCTCCTTCGTCACCGTGACGCCCTGCTCCTCGGCGTAATCCACGCTGTCATACTCAAAGTCGAAGGCGACGGGATAGCCAAGGTCGAACTTCGCCGCGGCCTCGACGCAGTACCGCGCCTCCCTCCGGGCCATGTCCGGCGTGTATGCGTAGGAAAACCAGTACACGCCGAAGGGAATATCCAGCCTCGCGCACTCGGAGGCGTTGCGCTCAAACTGCGCGTCGGCCTTCCCCTGTCCGTAGCCCGCGCGCAGCATGGCGAACTCCACCCCGGCCGCCTTGACGCGCTCCCAGTCTATCTCGCCCTGCCATTTGGACACGTCTATGCCCTTTTTATACATGCGTCTCCCCTCTTTCCCTTTGCAATATATGCCTCCCCTCTCCGGCGCGCTACATGCCCAGGGCCTCGAGCAGCTGCTCGAAGGCGTCCTGCAAATTCGTCGCCGTGATATGCTCGCTCGTGGAGACAAAGCCTATGTCCTTCGCCTCAAGGCTGCCGGAGCCGGCAAACACGTACTGCATCGCGCCCTCGGCCTGAAGCATGACCTCGCCGTAGGAGTTCGAGGCCGAGTATGTGAACCAGGCCAGCTCGGCCTCTATCTGCAGCGGCGTGAGGAGCATCCCGTCCCAGACCGCGTAAACCGGCCTGCCGGCCTGGTACGCGGCGTATATCTCCGCGCAGCTGAAGTCGGCGCTGAAGCTCGGATCCGTGCCGGTGACGGTGACGTAGAGCGGGCTTCCGCCGCCCTGCGCGCTTATTGTGACCGTCGAGCCGGTCTGCTCTATCTCCACGTTCTCGCCCGCCGCGAGCGTGAGGGCGTTCACGCCGTTTATGGTGGCGCTTACCCCGGCCGGGCCGGCCGCGCCGGGCTCTCCCGCGTCGCCCTTGTCGCCCTTCGGCCCCTTGATATTCGCGCCGGCCGCCGCGGCCATGCCGCTCTTGCTGGCCGTCCAGCTGAGGTTGCCCTCGGCGTCCAGCGCCGGAGTGTAATAGCCGCCGTCCTCGCCGGGCGCGCCGTCCGAACCGGGCGCCCCGTCGGCCCCGGGCGCGCCGTTCGCGCCCGCCGGGCCCTGAGGGCCGCGTATGTTCGCGCCGGGCACGGCCGGCATACCCGCCGCGCTCGCCGCCCAGCTGAGGTTGCCCTCGGCGTCGACGCCGGGCGTGTAGTAGCCGCCGTCGGCTCCCGCCGCGCCGGGCGCGCCCTGAAGCTTGCCGCCGTCTATCCACTGCGCCTCGCCCTCGGACTCGGCCCAGGTGTAGATGTTGTAGGGCGCGGAGACGCCGACGTAGTAGTTGTCTCCGAGCGCCGGGCCCGTCACCGCGGCCTTGAGCTCCGCGAGGCTGTCGAAGCGGCCCAGTATCTCAAGGCCGGAGCCCGTCTCGCCCTTCGGCCCCGCCGGGCCCTGGGGCCCCGGCGCGCCGTCCGCGCCCTTGGGCCCGCGTATGTTCGCCCCGCTCACCGCGGCCATGCCGCTTTTGCTCGGCGTCCAGCTGAGGTTCCCCTCGCCGTCGAGCGACGGGGCGTAATAGCCGCCGTCCGCACCGGTCTCACCCTTTGGGCCCTGAGCGCCCGTGTCGCCCTTCGGCCCGGCGGGGCCGGATATGTCCGCCGGCTCCGGGTTTTCAAGCCCCGCGTCGTTCGTCCAGGAGAGGACGCCGTTCGCGACGCTCGGCACGTAGGCCGGCCCGGGCTCGCCGCGCGGGCCCTGGACAAGCTTCGCCTGCCCGGCCTCGGCCTCGAGCGCGCCGGGAGTCATGAGCTCGATGCTGAGCGCGCTGCTCACAGTATCACCTCCGAGCTCGCGTCCGCGACGGCGAAGGACTCCATGCGCTGCACGCCCATGACGTTCCCGCCCACGAACTTGACGCGGATATCCAGCGTCACGGAGCCGTTGGCCGGGAAGTCAAAGGTCTCCGCCTGCGTCAGGGGCAGGTAAAAGCAGCCGTCGGCCGAATTGTACTGCACCTCCTGCGGGAACATCTTCCTCACGCCGTTGCCC
The DNA here is from genome assembly GCA_018716795.1 of Candidatus Scatomorpha merdipullorum. GTDB lineage: Bacteria > Bacillota > Clostridia > Oscillospirales > Oscillospiraceae > Scatomorpha > Scatomorpha merdipullorum. The sequence goes on from DVJK01000040.1 coordinate 7,494, forward strand.
AGCGTGAACTCCACCTCGGCGATCTCGCTCTCGTCCACCGGCTCGCCGTTGAGCCTTATGAGTATGGGCACCGAGTACTGGTCGCCCTGCTTGACACGTATCGGCATATCTCCCTCCCTATCTCACGTACCCCGTACCCCTCACCCGGATGTCGACGGAGACGACCGTCGCCGTCGTGTCCGCGGTGTTGTTTGAGAGTATGAGGTTATAGTATGTAAATTTCTTGGCCTTGAGCTTTATCCGGTTCATCTCCGGCACCTGCGCGGCGTCGGCGGTCGAGAAGCTGCACTCGGCGAAGTCCGTCTTGCGGTCGGTCTTTGCCGTCACCTCGAGATAGCCGTTGTCGTCCGGGCGGATGCCCACCCAGAGCATGGCCGAGTATTTCCGGCGGAAATCCGCGCCGAAGGGCATGGAGCCGGACTCCCAGTAGGCGTCTATCGCCTCGCCCTCGTCGGAGAAATACTCCGTCGAGAAGTGCCTGAGATAGCCGTCCGCCGTCCCGAAATAGAGCTCGTCCTTGTAGTTTATGAGGCAGCGCGCGGCGAAGTTCGTGTAGACATACCAGGCGTCGGCGTCTATGCCGTTGACAAGCGCCGTGCCGTCCGCGCCTATGACGTAGTATTCGTGCGCGTACTTGTCGTAAAAGGCCTTTGCCGTCTCCAGGTCGAAGGAGCGTATCGTCTCGTCGACCCTCTGCGAGACTCGCTCGGCGTTGCGCTCGTCGCCGCTGAGGCTGCCGGAGGCCGTCGTCCTCCACTCCACGACGCTGCGCGCGTCAAGCGTGCGCGGCCGGTTCTCGACAAGCACGGCCTGCCCCGGCGCGCAGCAGCCCACGCTCCTGTTTATGGGCGCGACGTAAAAGCCCGCCGTGACCGAGCCGTCTGCAAGCGTCAGCTGCGCGTAGCCTATGCTCCAGGCGCTGTCCAGCTTGAAGGCCAGCAGCCGGTCGTAATGCCTTATCATCGCCGTCACCGGCGTGTTCGCGTCGCCTATGTGGGCGACGTTCAGCTCGGGGAAATAGTCCGCTCTCGGCAGGCCGTCGAAGTCTATGCCGGAGTAGAAGCAGCGGTTCGTCCCGTCGCCGTAGACGAAGACGCGCGTGTCCTGCGCGCCGTTGTAGAGCTCGGCACAGCGCATGGCGAGTATCTCCTCCGCCGTGTCGGCGGCGACTGAATAGCCTATCTCTATGCTGTTCGTCCCCTCCGCCGGCGCGGGCGTGATGGTCACGGTCCCCTCCGTGAGGCTCACGTCGTAGCTGGTTATATCCGTCCCGGAAGCCACATACTGCACATAGTCCACGCTGGCAAGGTTTTGCTCCGGCAGATGAAACACCGTGGCCGTGCCGTCCGGCGAGACACGCACACGCCTTGCACCGGTCATTTTGTTTATCTGCTCGAGCGCCGTCCCGCCGCCCGCGGGCGGCACGCTGACGGCGACGAGGGGCCGGTATCCGCCCACGTCCGTGAGCGCCGTGCCGTCCCAGACCTTATACTCCGAGCCGTTGAGCAGATAGAGCCTGTCCTGGAAGCCGAACATGTGTACGTCCTCGCCCGTGTCAATCGCGCCGCAGGCCGTCTTGCTCCAGGCCCCGTCCTCTGAGCGCGCCAGCTGCCAGAGATAGCCGTTGCAGGCCGCGCAGAGCACCTCCTGCCCCGCGACGAAGCCCGACCAGAGCCCTCGCACCACCGTGTCCGTCGTGTTCGCCGAGGCGCTGACGGCGCAGAAGCTCCACTCGAAGTGATCCGCGCTCTGGCTCGCCGCCTCGCACGCGCCCTGGCAGGCCAGCTGGCAGGCGCTCTGGCAGGCGTCCTCGCAGCTCGACTCGCAAAGGCCCTCGCAGGCCGTCTCGCAGCTCTGGCATGCCGCGCCCTCGCAGCTCTGGCAGACGCCCTGGCAATAGCTCTCGCAGCCCTCGCAGCTCTGACAGGCCGCGCCCTCGCAGCCCTGGCACACCGCCTGGCAGCCGCTCTCGCAGCCGCCCTCGCAGCTCTCGCAGAAAAGCTCGCACATATGCGTGCAGCCCCCTCCCGCCGTATAGCTCACGCTCATCGGATAGGTGTTCGAGGCGTAGAAGTCCGCGTAGGCCGAATCGCTCGAGATGTATACGTAGTAGGTCCCCGCCGGGTACGAGCCCGCGAAGCTTATGATCGCGCCCGCGCCCGCCGCCGGCGCGGAAAAGACCGCGTCGCGCTCGAGCGAGGCGGGCGTCGGGTTTGAAAGCTCGCTCGTGCGTATGTCCGCGTACATCGTGCCCGAGGCCAGGCGGCGGTAGGCCGTGACGTTCACCGTGATGCTCTCCGCCGACTGCTCGAGCGTGAAGCGCAGCGCGCCGACATAGCCCGTCGCGCCGCAGGCGACGGTGTTCCGGCTCGACCAGGCCGAGCCGTTGAGCGGCGAGCCGTTGTGCCAGTTTTTGAAGCCGCTTATGCTTGCAGCGGGCATCTCTCTCCCTCCCTTTCCTCAATTCTCCGCGCCTCGTCCAGCAAAAGGCGCTTCCAGCGGCAGTACGTCTCCGGCACGCGGTTCACCGCGCCGGTGAGCAGATAGTTGTTCGCCGCGCAGCCGCCGTCGCAGACGCGGTCGTATTCGCAGCCCTCGCAGTTTTCTCCCCTCGCCGGGGCCGCGTCGAAGGCCGCCATGAGCGCGCGGCGCTTATTCTCGTCCGCGCCCGTGAAGACGGAGCCTATCTCAAAAATCCCTCCCTCGTTGCTCGTGAGCTCCTGGCAGGCGAAAAGCCTCCCGTCCGGGTGCACGGAGGCGAAGCGCGAGGCGCCCAGCCCGCACTTGCCCGCGGCGCGGCACCTGGGAAGCGCTCGCCATTCCCCGCGCTCCCTCGCCCGCTCTATCGCCCTCAGGTCGCTTCGCGCCTGCTCGAAGGCCGAAAAGCGTATGTATTTGACGCCCCTTTCGCGGCTCTCCGCCGCGTAGTCGGCGTATTTCCTCATTTCTCCCGCCAGCGCGGCCCAGCTCTCATCGTCCCAGGGCTCGAAGACGTTCGGCGTCACAAAGAAGCTCCGAAAGCCCTGCGCCGCCGCCCACATAATGCCCTCGAAGGTGAAGCGGCAGCTCGCCGGTATGGCCGTCATGCGAAAGACCGTCCCCGGCCAGGCCGCGAGTATCATGGGCACGACGCCCCGCAGCCGCTCAAACGTGCCCCGCCCGGCCGCGTCGGGCCGGTTGAAGTCCTGCGCCCTCGCCGAGCCGTCCATGGAGAGCAGCAGCGAAAAGCCGTGCTTTTTCATGAACCCAATCCGCTCCGGCGTGAGGAGCGTCCCGTTCGTCGTGACGGAAAAGCGCATCCGCTCGCCGAGCTCATCGTGCACCCACTCTGTAAGCGGGCGCATTATCCCGTCGAACTTCAAAAGCGGCTCCCCGCCGAAGAAGTTTATCTCCGGCACGGTCCCGGCCCTGCGCGCGTTCTCAATGAGGAAGCGCGCGGCGGCCTTCGCCGTCTCGAGCGTCATGCTCTCCGGCTCCTTTCGGACGAAGCAGTAGCGGCAGCGCAGGTTGCACTCGTGCGTCACGACCAGCATGGCGGAGGTAATCTCCGGAAGCGCCCTCATCGCCTCGACCTCTCAATCCCCTCGAAGCGGAAGCAGCGGCCCAGCCCGTCCATGTAATACCAGCCCTCGTGCTCGTCGGCGTTCGCCTCGGTCACGAGGACGGGCGTGCCCGTGGGCTCGAGCGCGCCCATCTCGTCGGCCTGCACGCCGGGGTACATCGTAAGCGCGAGCGAGCTCGAGCCGTTCTCGGTGTACAGCACCTGCGGGTTCTCGGCGTCGACCGTGACGGTATAGCTGCTCAGCAGCCCCGCCACGTTGACGCTCCCGCCGCGCTTTTGAAGCGCGCCGCCGGCCGTGACCTTGAAGTTTCTCATGACGGCCGCCTCGCCCATCTTGAGCGAGGCCTCGCCCTCGAGCGCCTCGTTGACGCCCTTCCAGCGCTTTATCTGATAGACCGCCTCGGATATGTTCGTCGGCACCGTCGCCATGGCCCCGCCTCCCTCACCAGGCGGCGAATTCGCCGTACTCGACGCCGCCGTAGAGCCTCTCGATATCGTCCACGGAGGCCCGGAAGCGCGAGAGGTAGTAGGCCCTCAGCTCCTCATAGCGCTGCTGGTAAAAGCTCGCCGCGCTCGGGTTCTCGTCCACGAGCAGGTTGGCCGCCAGCCCGTAGGGCAGCGCGCTGAGGGCGTAGCTCGTATCGGCGACCGGCGCCGTGTCGTCCAGCGACTCCACCGGCAGCCAGTCCTCCCTCTCGCCCGTGAGCATTTTGAGCTCGCCTGCCAGCATGTTTATGATGGCAGGCGTGCGCAGCACATACTCCGCCGTGTCCGAGGTCTGCGCCTCGCCCTCCGCCGAGAGCTCGTCCATGAGCCCCATCGCCGCTTCAAATATGTCTCCCACATAAGCCATTTGCCTTTCTCACCCTCCCCTAAAGAGTCAAATCCCGTCGGGGAATTCAAGGAATTCCCCGACTCCGCTCCGCGCGGCGCGCTTGCGGCGCGCCGCGCGCCGTTTATGCGGCCGCCTTCTCCGCGACCGCGCTCGGATACTTCCCCTCCGCGTAGGCGTAGGCCCTCAGCAGCTGCCCGCTCGTGAGGTTCACCGTGCCGCCGGAGGCGATAAGCTCGCGGGAGGCGCTGTACCTCGGGTCGCTGCCGTCCACGGTGTAATATATCGTCGCGCCCTCCGCCGTGACGGTGACGGCGTTGCCCGTGCCGCCGAAGGCCGGGGCGGCCTGGACGCTGTCGCTCGCGCAGTAGACGTAGACGCCGTCGCACTTCTCGGCGAGGACGCCGGCCCAGTAGCGCACGCGGCCCTCAATGACGTTGCCGTCTATGCCCATGGGATCCTTCTGAATCTTGTACTTCGCGAGCTTCTGCACGAAGGGGCAGGCGTCCCTGTGCTGGAGGATGAAGTACACGCCCTCGAGCATGTCGCCGTCGGGCACGACGCGCACGTCGAAGCCCGCGACGCGCGGCAGGCGGTTCTCGCTCACGGCCTCGCTGCCCAGGCGCTCGAGATAGGTCAGGTTCGCGAGGTTGGGCAGCATGGCCGCGTAGGTCTCGGCGATGAAGATGCTGCGGCCGCGGCGGGGCACGCGGTGGTTATTCATGTAGCTCGCGCCCGCCTGGATGAGGCCGAGCAGCGTCTCCGCCGTCGGGGCCGCGCCGCCCACGACCTTACCCGCGCCGTAGGCCCACTTGCCGAAGACATAGCTCTCCACCTCGGGTATGACCACGTCGCGTATCTGGACGTGCAGCCTGGCGGAGGCGTCCTTGACGTTGTACTGGTCCTGCGCGTTGCCCTCGTCGATGGAACCGGTGAAGGAGCGGTCGCGGTCTATCCTGAAGGTCTGGACGCGGTCGCCTATCTCCTCCACATTGCCGTAGCGCGAGGTGCCGGAGGGGTTGTAGTCGTTCATCTCCATCTTGTCGACGGAGTAGACCGACACCTCGTTGACGCCCGTGAACTCCACGCGGTTGCTGACCGCGCCCGCCAGCAGACACTCATGCTCAAACGCGTCGTCCACATACTTAGAAAACTTGGAAGCCAGATTAACAGCCATAAAAAACTCCCTTCAAAGTCAAGAATAAGGTAAAATTTGAAATACCGTTTTTGAATTCAAGGAATTCAAAAACACCCCAACGCCGCAAAGCGGCATTTCACTCGCGAAGCGAATTTCACTCACGCAAAGCGTGAATTTCACCCGCGCGAAGCGCGGATTTCACCCGCGAAGCGGCATTTCCTCCGCCGGCTCACACCGACTCCCAGCCCATCGCGGCGGCATCCGGCCCGGCGTCGCCGCCGTCCCCGGCCGCGCTGCCCGTACTGCGCCCGGCGTTGGTCTTCTCCAGGCGCGTGCGCTCCAGCTCGGCCTC
>DVJK01000041.1 GCA_018716795.1 Candidatus Scatomorpha merdipullorum
GCGCTCACGCTCGGCATGGCGGCGACCGTCGTCATAAGGCTGCTCGCCGCGGCCTTCCGCTGGAACCTGCCCCACGCCGGAAGGGGCGCAGGGAACGGGAATGAGGAGGAGAACTGATGGAATACAGACGCGTCGGAGATAAAATAATCGCCGTGCTTGAGCTGCTGGACGCGGAGGCGCGTCTCGCCGACGTACCGCTGCCGGAGAGCGGCGGCCTCCTCAGTAAGCTGGGCCGCACCTTCGCAAAGACGGACGGCTTTGACCCGCCGTACAGGCGGCTCGAGTTAAAATAAACGCGGAAGCTTTAATTTTCCCGCTTGTGCTTTGCGCGGCGGCGTGATATTATAGGCTTTCCGCCCGGGAGGGCGGTTCCGATTGGAGGTATTCGCCTTGTACTACGCCGTCGCGGGCTCGGCCGCGCTCATAATCGCCGTCATGCTGGCCGTCAACGGCGAGCTCACCGCCGTCTGCGGGGAGCATCCGGCCACGCTCATAATCCACCTCGCCGGCCTCGCCGCGGTCTCCGCCGCCGCGCTCATAAGGCGGGAAAACCCCTTCAAAAGGGCGCGGGGCGTGCCCTTCGCGCTTTTGCTCGGCGGAGTTATAAACTACTTCACGACCTTCTTCAACACCCTCGCCGTCGGGCGCATAAGCGTCACGGCGATACTCGCGCTGAGCCTGCTGGGCCAGGCGGCGACGAGCCTTGTGATAGACCGCCTCGGCCTCTTCGGCATGGAAAAGCGCCGCCTCGGCGCGCTCGAGCTCGCGGGCCTCGCCGTGACGGCGCTGGGGATTGCGCTCCTGCTCGGCGGCACGGGCGGCGGCGCGCCCGCCCTGCCCGTCGCGGTCAGCGTCCTCTCGGGCACGGCCTGCGTCTGCACCCGGCAGGTGACGGCCCAGCTCTCCGAGCGGACAAGCCTCCTCACAGGCACCTGGTTCAGCTACTTCACGGGCAGCGTCGTCGCGGTCGCTGCGCTGGGCATAGCCGCGCTCGCGGGCGCGGAGCCGAGGCTTGAGCTGAGCCTTTCCGCCCCGGCCTGGGCCTACCTCGGCGGCGTGCTGGGCGCGGCTGCCGTGTATTTGCAGAGCATCTGCGTCAAGCGCATGAGCTCCGTCGCCATGACCCTAGTCATGTTCGCGGGGCAGGTCTTCGGCGGCGCGGCCATAGACGCCGTGTTTTACGGCGAGTTCAGCGGCGAGACGCTCACCGGCGGCGCGCTGGCCTTCGCGGGCCTCGTCCTCAACGCCCTCGCAGCGAGGAAAAAGGGCGCTTAAACCCCGAATTTGAGCCCCGGCAGCCGCCTTTGAAGCGCCTCATAGGCCGCGGCGGCGTGCTTTTCGTCTATGGTCTTCGCCTGGCAGAGCTCCTCTCCCTCGCGGCAGAAGACAAGCCAGAAGGTGTCGAAATTGTCCACCCCGCCGCAGTGCCGCGCCGAGCAGAGCATGGCCCGGCGGAAGACCTGGTCGAAGTCCGCGTAGGGCAGGCAGCATTGCCTCAGGCCCTCGCGGAAGTAAAAGGCCCTCTCCCCTATCCGATAGGGCCCGAATTTTTCCGCCGAGGCGAAGTCGGCGGCGTATTCGGCGGAATCAAGGCGCGCCCCGCCGAGGGCGTACAGCTTTGCAGGCATGGCAGTTCTCCTTTTCGATAATAAGAATCATTCTTATAATTGAAACTATATCACATCGCCTTCGTCAAAGCAAGCGTAATTTTCTTTTTTGTGTGGAATAGAGGGAAAACATTGAAAAAACTCATCTCTGCCTTTTTTGACAAGCGCTTTCTCAAGTTCTGCGCCGTGGGCGTGGTGAACACCCTGGTGGGCACCGCGGTCATGTACGGGCTTTATAACCTCGCGCACTGCGGCTACTGGTTCTCCTCCGCGATGAACTACGTCGTCGGCAGCGTGGTGAGCTACTTTCTGAACAAGTACTTCACCTTCAACGTCAGGAAGCGCAGCTGGGAGGAGCTGGCGCGCTTCACGCTCAACATACTCTTCTGCTATCTCGTCGCCTACGGCGTGGCCAAGCCCCTCGCGCGGCTTATCTTCAGCGCCCTTTCCGAGTCTGCGCGCGACAACATCGCCATGTTGGCCGGCATGGTCTTCTTCGTCCCGCTCAACTATCTCGGCCAGCGCTTTTTCGCCTTCCGCGGCGGCGAAAAAGAGGAAAAATAGCTTGACAAACGCAGAATGCGCTGATATTATATTTAAGCGCTCCAAAGACAGCAGGCTGTGCCGCAGGGGCGGCCCCTTCGGGCCGCGGCCGACGGAACGGAAGTCCTGCCGAGGACGGCTTCAGGTTTATGAAAGCTTTCTGCCTCCGTGTCTTTTGACGCGGAGGTTTTTCTTCGGGCGCGAAGATATTTCCGGAGGTGAAAGAAGAAGCAATGCCGAACGAAAGAGTTCTCAGCGAGAAGAAGGCAATAGTGGAGGCTCTCACCGAGCGTTTCCAGGGCGCCAGCGCCGGCGTGTTCGTCGATTACCGCGGTATCACCGTGGCGGAGGACACGGCCCTGCGCCGCGAGCTGGTCCAGAACGAGGTCGAGTACAGCGTCGTCAAGAACACGCTGACCCGCTTCGCGCTCGATAAGGTCGGCCTCGCGGGCCTGGACGAGGTGCTGCACGGCACCACCAGCCTGGCCACCAGCGCGGGCGACCCCATAGCTCCCATCCGCATTGTCAACGACTACTCCAAGAAGCTGGGCGACCGCTTCAACATCAAGGCCGCGTTCATGGACGGTAAAATCCTTAGCGCCGCTGAGATAGAGGAAATCGCCGCCCTGCCGGGCAAGGACGCCCTCTACGCCAAGGTCCTGGGTACCATGCTCGCCCCGATTACCAGCCTCGCCGTCTGCCTGGGCCAGATCCTGGAGCAGAAGGGCGGCTCCGTCGAATCCGCCGAGCCCGCCGCCGAGGAGGCTCCCGCCGCCGAGTAATGCAGCGGCAAACAAATTTTTAATTCTGATTACAGGAGGAAATTATAATGGCCAGCGAAAAAGTCACTGCCCTGATTGAAGAGATCAGCAATCTGTCCGTCCTCGAGCTGAGCGAGCTCGTCCACGCCCTTGAGGAGAAGTTCGGCGTCTCCGCCGCCGCCGTTGCCGCTCCCGCCGCCGGCGCCGCCGGCGCCGCCGCTCCCGCCGAGGAGGAGAAGACCGAGTTCGACGTCGTCATGAAGAGCTTCGGCAGCGAGAAGATCAAGGTCATCAAGGAAGTCCGCGCCATCACCGGCCTGGGCCTCGCCGAGGCGAAGGCTCTCGTCGAGAAGGTTCCCGCCAAGATCAAGGAAGGCGTCTCCAAGGACGATGCCGAGGCCCTCAAGAAGCAGCTTGAGGCTGTCGGTGCCGAGGTCGAGCTTGCCTGAGTGCGCTTAAATCAAAAGGACCGGTTCAGTTGAACCGGTCCTTTTTTCGTCTCCGCCCCTCCCCTTCCAGGACGACTCCCGGAGGGGAGGCGCTGCGACAGACAAAAGGGCCGCCCGAGGGCGGCCCTTTTTTATTGATTGTTATCAGGCGTAGTGCTCCTGGACGTAGGCCATGCCGGCCTTGAGGGCCTTGATGTTGCC
>DVJK01000042.1 GCA_018716795.1 Candidatus Scatomorpha merdipullorum
CCTCAGAAGGGCCTCGCCGTGCTTCCCGGCCCAGCTCTCCTGCATTATAAGCGTCTCGGCGCAGTTGCAGACGCTGGTGCGCTGGGTCTTGGCGTTCACGGTTATGGCCTCGGCCATGGCGTAGTCCGCGCTCTCGTCAATGTAGACGTGGCAGTTGCCGGTGCCGGTCTGGAGTATCGGCACGGTGGCCTTCTCGACGGCGCTGTTTATGAGCCGGGCGCTGCCGCGCGGGACGATAAGGTCGATGTACTCGCGCGCGCGGAGCATGTTGTCCACGACGTCGTGGCCCTTCTCCTCGACGAGGCAGACCGCGTCGGGCGTTATGCCCAGGGCCGCGAGCGCCTTGCGCATGACCTCGACGAGGGCGGCGTTCGACTCGTAGGCCGAGCCGCTGCCGCGCAGGAGTATCGCGCTGCCGGCCTTGAAGGCCAGGGAGGCGGCGTCGACGGTGACGTTGGGGCGGGCCTCGTAGATTATCCCTATCACGCCCATGGGCACGCGCACCTTCTTTATGCGCAGGCCGTTCGGGCGCGTCCAGTCCTTGAGCACCTCGCCCACGGGGTCGGGCAGCTCCGCAACCTGGCGGAGGCCGAGGGCCATGTCGGCGACGCGCTTTTCGTTGAGCATGAGGCGGTCGAGCATGTCCTCGCTCATGCCGTTCGCGCGCTCGCGGTCCATGTCCGCCTTGCTTGCGGCGAGCACCGAGGCGCACTCGGCCTCAAGCGCGTCCGCCATGGCGAGCAGGGCGGCGTTCTTCTGTTCCGTGGTCAGCCGGGCCACGGCTGTGCTGGCGGCCTTTGCGGCGGCGCAGCTCTCCAGCAAAGTCTTCATTCGCTTACCTCCGTTTCAAAATGGGCGTAATTGTCCTGATGTATTACCTCGGGCGGGCGGCCCGGATATCTCGCCGCGGCCTTCGAGCTGGGAAGGCCCATTATCTCGCGCAGCTCCGCGCTTGAATAGTTGACCGTGCCCCGGCCCAGGCAGCTGTCCGTGCCGGACTTATAGACCTTGACGACGTCGCCGACGGCGAAATCGCCCTCCACGGCGCGGACGCCCGCGGGCAGGAGGCTCCGGCCCCTGCTGCAGAGCGCCTCCGCCGCGCCGGAGTCTATATACACGTTGCCGCGCGTCGGCGCGTAGAAGGCCATCCACTGCAGGCGGGTCTTCATGCCGCTGCCGGCCTTGAAATACGTGCCCTTCGCCGTGCCGGCTATGGCCTTGGCTATGACGTCCGGCTCGTGCGAGCGGCAAATGACGACGCTGACGCCCGCGCCGGCGGCGAGCTTCGCGCCCTCGACCTTCGTCGCCATGCCGCCGGTGCCGTTGGCGGAGCCGGCGCCGTGGGCCAGGGCCTCAATCTCCGGCGTCACCTTCTCGACGAAGGGTATGTGTTTCGCGTCCGGGTCCGTGCGCGGGTCGGCGGTGTACAGCCCGTCGGTGTCCGTGAGCAGGAGCAGCAAATCCGCGTGCACCATCGCGGCCACCTGGGCCGAGAGCATGTCGTTGTCGCCCAGCTTGAGCTCCGCGATGCTGACGGTGTCGTTCTCGTTTATAACCGGCACGGCCCCGCGGGAGAGCAGCACCTCGAGCGCGGAGAAGGCGTTGTGATAGCGCCGCCGGTCGGAGAAGTCCGCCCGGGTGAGGAGCAGCTGCGCCGCGACGTAGCCGTGGTCAGAGAGGCAGCGGGCGTACTCCTCCATCAGAAGCCCCTGCCCCACGGCGGCGCTCGCCTGCTTGGCGGGCACGGCCACGGGCCGCTCCTGATAGCCGAGGAGGGAATACCCCGCGGCGATTGCGCCGCTGGTCACCATTATCACCTGATGCCCCGCGTCGCGCGCATGGGCGACCTGCGCCGTGAGCGCGCGCAGCCGCGCGATGTCCAGCTTCCCGCTCTTTTCCGTGAGCGAGCTGGTGCCTATTTTGACGACGATTGTTTTCCTTGCCATGCAAAAGCCTCCGTGCGGAGTGTTGATTAATTATTATATCATACGTATTGACAATAGAAAAGTCCAAAAGCGTGTGTTATAATTCTCACAGGAGGCGAGAGCATGAAAAAACGGATACTCTTCATCGCCACGGGCGGGACGATAGCCAGCGAGGTCACCGAGCTCGGGCTCAAGCCCGGCATAAGCGCCGAGGGATTGCTGCGCGCGGTGCCCGCGATACGCGAGCTCTGCGACGTCGAATGCCTCCAGCTCTACTCCCTCGACTCGACGGATATCGGCCCGGAGCACTGGCTGGGCATGGCCCGCGCGATACGCGAAAATTACGAGGGCTTCGACGGCTTTGTGCTCAGTCACGGCACGGACACGATGGCGTACTCCGCCGCGGCGCTGAGCTATCTCATTCAGGGCAGCGCCAAGCCCATTATCCTCACCGGCGCGCAGAAGCCCATAGGCTTCGACACGACCGACTCGCGCGTCAACCTGCTGGACAGCTTCATCTGCGCCTGCAGCGGAGACATGCACGGCGTCATGATAGTCTTCAACGGGCGCGTCATTCTCGGCACCCGCGCGCGCAAAACCCACTCGAAGAGCTTCGACGCCTTCTCGTCCATCAACTACCCGCACATCGCGGACGTGCGCGACGGGCGCGTCACCCAGTACATTGTGCCCGGCTTTGAGAGGAAGCCCCGCTTTTTCTCCGAGCTGGACTGCCGAGTCTCGCTTCTGAAGCTCATCCCGGGCGCGGATACCGCGCAGCTCCTCTTCCTGATGGAGCGCAGCGACGCGCTGGTCATTGAGAGCTTCGGCGTCGGCGGCCTGCCCCGCGGCCTGCACGAGGCCGTCCACCTTGCCGCGCGGGAGGGGAAGCTCATCGTCATGAGCACGCAGGTGCAGAACGAGGGCAGCGACCTCGCCGTCTACGGCACCGGACGCCCGCTGAGCGAGGACCCGCTTATCCTCGAGGCCTACGACATGACGACAGAGGCCGCCGTCACCAAGCTCATGTGGCTGCTTCCGATCTCCCGCAGCCAGGCCAAGGCCGCCCGCCTCTTTTACACGCCCGTGAACCACGACATACTCGCCGCCAGATAACCGAACAAATATATGGAAAAAGCCGCCCAAACGGGCGGCTTTTTGGCATATTGCGAACAAATACTCACTTTTTGCAGGGCACAAGCCTTTCCTTGCCGCCCATGTAGGGGCGGAGGCTTTCGGGAATGTCGACCGTGCCGTCGGCGTTCAGGTTGTTCTCGAGGAAGGCTATGAGCATGCGCGGCGGGGCGACGCAGGTGTTGTTCAGCGTGTGGGCGAGATAGAGCTTGCCGTCCTCGCCGCGATAGCGTATCTTCAGGCGGCGGGCCTGGGCGTCGCCGAGGTTGGAGCAGGAGCAGACTTCAAAGTACTTCTGCTGCCTCGGGCTCCAGGCCTCGATGTCGCAGCTCTTGACCTTCAGGTCGGCGAGGTCGCCGGAGCAGCACTCGAGCTGGCGCACGGGGATGTTGAAGCTGCGGAAGAGCTCGACGCTGTACTGCCAGAGCTTTTCATACCAGTCCATGCTCTCCTCGGGCCTGCAGACGACTATCATCTCCTGCTTCTCGAACTGGTGGATTCTGTAAACTCCGCGCTCCTCGAGGCCGTGCGCGCCCTTCTCCTTGCGGAAGCAGGGCGAATAGCTCGTCAGGGTCTGCGGCAGCTGGGCGCCGTCGAGTATCTGGTCCTTGAAGCGGCCTATCATGCTGTGCTCGCTCGTGCCGATAAGGTAGAGGTCCTCACCCTCTATCTTGTACATCATCGCGTCCATCTCCGGGA
>DVJK01000043.1 GCA_018716795.1 Candidatus Scatomorpha merdipullorum
TACCCTGGCTGCGCTGCTCTCGGCGGCACCGGGCGGCAGGTAAGTCTGAAAACTCCAATTAGCAAAGATGGGATTTTTCTTAGCAAGGACGTGGAAATCGTTCGTTTCTTCTTAGCAGGATATACATTGCAGCGCATAAAATTCTCCCGGCTTTACAGGAGCGAAAAAGCCGGGAGAAGAAAAAATAAACGCTGCAAACCGTTGAAAAACGGCTTGCAGCGGAGCTTTTGGCGTCCCAGACACGACTCGAACGTGCGACCCCGGGCTTAGGAGGCTCGTGCTCTATCCAACTGAGCTACTGGGACATATATCAAAAATATTCAATTTTCCTCCGCCCACGGACTCGAACGAACTGCCGCTTAGGAGGCGGACCCTCTATCCTGGTGAGGTACAGGGGCTTGGGGCTTTAGTATTGTACCGCATTTGCGCTCGGGTGTCAAGGCGCAAAAAGGGAGGCGGCGGACCGCCTCCCCTGGGCTCACACTATGCGCTTATCGCGCTTCTGCGCGTCGTAGTGGCTGTTGAGGAAGGGGCGTATCACGTAATAGATGAGCTTGTTCTCAAGGTTGAGCATATAGATTGTGAAGGTGGCCGCGAAGGCGCCGAAGAGCAGGAGGGCCAGCTTCAGGAGTATGCCGCAGAGCTTCTTTTTCATGTACACCATCCTTTCTTACCAGGCCTCGGAGTCGTCGAAGTCCACGAGCGTGGGATCGAGCGGTTCCTCGCCGACGACGACGGACATATAGCTGTTGACGCAGTTGCGCATGTCGCGGCGCGAAATTGTGCGGCAGTCCTCGAGGTCGTGCTCGACGAAGATGAAGTAGAAGCCGAGGTCGCGGGCCTGCTCCTCCATCATGGCGTGGACGCCGTTCATGCCCTTGCAGGCGACGTTGTCGTTCATGAGCACCATGTCGCAGTTAAAGCTCTTGGCCCAATCCCAGACGGCGTTGACGTTGTCCCAGCCGCCGACGGCGTGGTGGCGCATGACGCCCTTTTCGCTGAACAGCGCGAGGTCCTTTATCGCCTGCTCGGGATCGTCGGTGCTTATCATGTTGTGGCCCATGGTGGAGTCCATGTTCAGGACTATCTGGATGCCCCAACAGTTCTGCGTCCAGGTGGGGAAGTCGGTGTAGTACACCGCGCTCGGGCCCCAGAGGAACGCCCTGTGGCGCGTCTTGCCGCCGTAGGGAACGTACTTCTTCTCGTAGCAGCGGCGCATTATCTTTATGACCTTGCGGTCGGTCTTGGTGATGTAGTCCTCCTGGCCGTTGACGCTCGCCCAGGCGTAGAGGCGGTAGAGCGTCTCGGAGATGCCGCTCAGCGGCGAGTAGTCGGTCTTGAAGAAGTCCCACTTCTCGAGCTCGAGGGTGTTCTGCTCGTTCATGTGCTTGGCGCGCTCGAAGAGGGCGTCCCAGTCATAGACCTCGCCGTACTCGTCCTCGATGAACTTTATCGCGTCCTTGAGCATCTGCGTGCTGTACGGATGCGCGCCGGGCTCGTTGTGAATCATGGCGAGAGTCACGGGGAAGTCGGGCAAATCTATGCGGCGGCGCTGGAACATGCTCGTCGCCTCGCTGGCGTTGCAGGGCATGTTGGTGGAGAGGAAGGCCTTGCCTATGAGCGGGAAGTCGTCGTTGAAGGTGACGCCGGTCTCCGCCGAGCAGCGGGAGCAGACGTCGGCGGCGAGGCCGAAGCTCTCGGCCACGTCGATATAGAAGGGCTCGAGCTGCTGGTCGATGTCGCAGATGATGAACTCCGGCAGAGTCTGGAGCGGTATCGGGATGAGGTTGGGGAAGCCGGTCATGAAGAGCGGCGGCAGCACCTCGTCCATGGGCACCATCCTGTCGCTCAGCGGCCCGCCGCCCAGACGGCGGTCGTTGGCGAGGACAAGGGCAATCTTCTTCGTCAGGCTCTGCACAATGGCGTGCATGTGCAGATGCGCAATCTTCAGCGAGGGGCCGCGATAGCCCTCGAAGAGGCGGTCGATAAAGGCGAAGGTGCCGAGGTAGGAGCCCATCCAGCGGTACTCCCACATGCCCTTGAGGACAGGCAGAGGCGCGCTCGCGACCATGAGGCCCATGCTCTTGAGGTTGTTGAGCCAGGCGAGGTAGTCGGCGAAGGTGTCGTGTACGCCGCGCCACTCGCGGTATTTCGCGATGCCGGTCTTGTCGTAATAGCGGCTGCGAAGGCCGCCCTTGCCGTTCTCGGCCTGCCACAGGGGATCAAACCTTTGCAGCTTCTTGTCAATGAAAGCGGTGATGGGGTTTTTCATCGGCTTGCCTCCTTTGCCTGAATGTGCTTTATCTCCAGGCTCTCGACAAAGGCCTGGAAGCGCGTGCGGAGCTGGCCGATACTGCCGAGCGCGTATTCCTTCTCAATCGTGCAGCAGGGCACGCCCAGCTCGTTTTGCAGCACATGGGAGGCCAGGACCTTCTCATAGCTCCAGAACTCGCAGAACTTCATGCTCTCGTAGACGACGCCGTCCGCACGGAACTCGTCGACGAGGCGCTTGAGCTCGGCGTGGCGCTGGTCAATCTTGCCGCCGGACATGAAGCGCGCGCACTGGTTCCAGTGCAGGTAGTGCCGCGCGATGGCGTCGAAGGCGCTCTCGCCCTCGGCAATCTCTATACGCTCGCGGCTCGGGAAGCTGCCGAAGCAGTACCGGTCGGCCACGACCATGGCGCCGCAGCTCTCGACGAGCTTGGTGAAATCCGGGTCGTCTATCTCGCTTCCGGCGAGGATTATCCGCGCGCGGTAGGGGAACTTCGGCTCCGGCTCGCGCTTCCTTATCTCCTCGAGCGTCTCCTTGAGGTATGGCAGGATAAGATAGTGCGGGCAGGCCTGGCTGACGAGCTGTATCACATGGAACTCATAGCCGGTTATCGGCGGGTTCTCCAGCTTGCGGAAATTGCCGATCTCGGTTATGACGTCGCAGAGCTCGTTGAAGTCCTCGACGGCCTTCCTCATGGCCTCCTCGGAGACGTCGACGCCGAGCTTGTCGCGCAGCGGCTCGACCACCTTGAGCTGCAGCTGGGCCTTGTAGTAGTCGAGGCTGGTCTGATCCTCCTTCATCGGCGGGTCCATGATGGTGACGAAGAACCTGTCGTTCTTCACGGGGTTGAGCAGGAAGAAGTGCTCCTGCATGCGCTCCATGGCCGCGCAGCTCTCCGCGCCGAAGAGGGCGCTGAGATAGTTGTACCCGCCCTCTATCGCGCGCTCGAGGATGCTGCGCACGTAGGGACAGTTGCGGTTGGTCATGTAGTAGGTCGCGATGTCCGGCGAGGTGCAGCGCGGCGCGCGCAGCCGGCTTGAGAAGCAGCCGGGCAGGTTCAGCAGCACCTCGGGCGTGTAATAGCAGTTGTAGCCCAGGCCCAGCTTCCCCTCGTTCACGGCCTGCGTCACAAGCTCGTTCTGCGCCTCCTGGAGCAGGTTCTCAAAGAAGATGAGATGTTTAAGGTCTTTCATATTTGGCCCCCTTACTCTTTATATTTCAGCTCCTGTGCCTCCCTGAGTTTTGCACAAGATAGTACGAGTATGTGTTGAAATTATAGTATAGACTGCCCAGTTTGTCAAACTATTTGCTAACTCTTTCTCCTGGTCGTGGTCACGATATGACCAGGCGCTTTTCTCCGCCGCCGAGGGCCGGATTTTTCCGGACGGACGTTGCCATTTTTGCCCTAAAGCGCTATAATCCAAGCAGGAATTTCCGAAGTGGAGGTTAGACCATGGGCAAGACCAAATACATGATAGTGAGCGGCTTTCTCGGCGCCGGGAAGACGACGGGGATGCTCGCCTTCCTGCGCAGCGTCAACGCGCGGTACGGCTCCGCGGCCATCCTCGCGAACGACCTGGGCGCGGACAACATCGTGGACGCGGACTTCACCGCCGAGAGCGAGGTGACGACTGACTGCGTCGCGGGCGACTGCATCTGCTATCAGCACGAGGCGCTTGTGGACAAGCTGCGCAGGCTGGCAGGGCGCGGCGCGGACGTCGTCTTCTCGGACATACCCGGCTGCGGCATCGGCGCGCTCGAGCACGTGTACCTTCAGCTCAGGGAAAACGAGGGGGATGAGTTCGAGCTCCTGCCCTTCACCTGCGTCGTCGACCCCGAGCGGCTCAAGATGCTCATGCCCGAGCCGGAGGAGCTGAACCTGCCGAGCGAGCTTCGCTTCCTGCTCGACGCGCAGATGGCCGAGGCCGACCTCATCGTTCTCAATAAGATTGACACGATTGACGCCGAGCAGCGCGAAAAATGCCTCACGCTCATACGCACGCTCCGCCCGGACACGCCGCTCATGGCCATGTCCGCCCGCACGGGCGAGGGCGTGGACGCGGTCACGGACTACGTCATGACGCATACCTCCAAGGCCGAGCGCCGCGACATAGGCTACGGCAGCGAGGCCTTCATCGCCGCGGAGAGCCGCCTGAGCTGGTATAACCGCCGCGTCTGGTTCGAGCAGCGCGAGGACAAAAGCCTCGACTTCAACGCCGTGCTCGGCGAGGTCTTCGAGCGCGTGCGCGCCTCGCTGCGCGCCGTGGGCGGGAACGTGCCGCACCTCAAGATTTTCGCCTCCGGCGTGGGGCGCGACTACTTCAAGGCCAGCCTCATAGGTGTGGACTACCCCGTCGAGTATGACCGGCGCTTCGAAAACGAATACGCCGCCCTCTCCGTCGTCGTCAACGCCCGCGCCGCGGCAAGCGCCGCGCAGATGGGCGCCGCCGTCGACGAGGCCGTCGAGGCCGCCGCGGAGAAGTACAATCTCCGCGCGCGCACCTTCTTCCTCGAGAGCTTCGGCATGACCGACGAGGGCCGCTCCAACGGCGGCCGCGCGTCGCGAATAAGCTAAAGCTCCGGCCTGAAATGGCTCGACGCCATTTCAGTGCCGATTGGAGTCCCCTGCCCTTCGGGCAATGGTGACCGGCGCTTCGCTTCGCGCAAAGAAAATGACCGGTGTGCGCACCGGTCATTTTTTCACACTCCGCTTCGCGAGAGGTAATTTTGACCGGGCAGAGCCCGGCCAAAATTCGACGAATTCTGCCGAATTCGCCTTACATTTTAATTCAATGCCAATTTTTCGCCGCCTTGCGGCGAAACTTAAGCGAGGCTTTCACTCGAGCCAAAAGAGCTCTTCAGCTTTCGAGCCGAGCGCGGCGCATATTTTCAGCGCCAGCCTGAGCGAGGGGTTATAGCGCCCGCGCTCGAGGTTCACTATCGTCTCGCGCCGCACGCCGCACTCCTCGGCCAGCGCGAGCTGGGTGAGGCCCCGTTCCTCGCGCCGCGCGGCGACGGCGTTCTTCAGGGTATGAGCGGCGTCAGTCATCTTCGCTGCCTCTCCTGTCAAAATATATGAAGACCAGCACGCGGCAGAGGTACGCGGCCAGCAGCGCCCCGGAGACAAAGGCCATGAGATTCCAGCGCGAGCGCGTAAAACCCTCGAACCAGCCGTCCATAAAGGGCGAGAGCATCACGAGCAGGACCCACATCGACGCGAACAGAAGCCTGCCCGAGTATTTGGAGGCCCTGGCAAAGGCCGCCGCGCTCATCTCATCCGGCCGTGATCGCGGAATCAGCGCCAGACATGCGATAAGCAGCAGCCAGACCGCGGAGAAGGCCCATTCCAGCGCCCCGGCGGCCATGCCGGGCAGGCCGAGGACGCGCCAGAGCGCCAGGGCGAAGGCATAAGCCGCGACCGCCACGCCGAGCCACATCCCGAACTCCACGCGCAGCCGCAGGGCTTTCAGGCGTTTTATCATGTCAATACCTCCTTTTCCGGGCGCCCGGCGCCCGCCGGGCGTGTGCGAAATATACCACATCTCTTGCCTCTATTATACGTCGCCCGCGTTCGAGTGTCAATTGACGGATGTGCGAAATATACCACACCGGAATTGTGGAAAGCGCCGGGGCGAAAGCTCCGGCGCCTGGGTTTATTCACCGTATCTTGCTATGCCGCGCCGCTTGTGTTCGCTTGCGCGGTGCATGCGCTCGATTATCCCGCGCTCGCGCTCTCCGACCGGCTCGCCGGCCATGTAGGCGTCTATCGCGGCGTAGCTTACGCCCATCTCCTTCTCGTCGGTCTGGCCCTCGAAGAGCCCGGCGCTGGGGGCTTTTTCTATGACGGAGCGCGGGGCGTTCAGGTATTCGAGGAACTCGTATATCTCGGTGACGCTGAGGTCGGCAATGGGGTTGAAGTCGTGCGCGCCGTCGCCCCACTTGGTGAAGTAGCCGACGTATGCCTCGCTCGCGTTGCCCGTCCCAGCGACGAGGCGGTTTTCCGCGTGGGCGACGGCGTAGAGCGTCACCATGCGCAGCCTCGGCGCGATGTTGGCGACGGCCATGTCCGTGAGCTTCGTCACGCCCTCGAGCGCGGCGAGCTCCGCCTCCCGCACCGGCGTGAGGTCGACGGTGCGCGTCTCGATATTGAACTGCTCGGCGACCTCAAGGCCGTCGTCCTTATCCATGCCGTAGTTGCGCCTGCTCGCGCAGGGCATGATAAGGCCGACGGTGTTCTCGCACGCGGCCTTGCAGAGGATGCCGACAAGCGCGCTGTCCTTCCCGCCGGAGTTGCCGAAGACGATGCCCTCGCAGCGCGACTCCGCGAGCCTCTCGCGGATAAAGGCCGTGCGCTTTTCAAATTCAAGCCCGTAATCTCTCATAACTGACCTTCCTTAAAGAGTATTCTCCCTATCTGTCTCTCAGCGCAATAATACCACGCCGAAGCCCCGGAATCAAGAGACGAGGGCCGCGGCGATACGTCCGGGCGCAAAAAAATCCGCCCTTTCGGGCGGATTTTCACTTCCTCGC
>DVJK01000044.1 GCA_018716795.1 Candidatus Scatomorpha merdipullorum
ATAATAAGTTCGAAATGACTGGCGAGTACATCGGCGTCGTATCTGAGACTGAGGGCTGGAATGTTGGCGATAACCGCGTAGAGATCGTTGACAAGCACACCGTCAAGGTTACTGTCTACCCTGACTGGAGCGTAAATGAGCGTGACGATACTATCGTTCTCGGCCTGCGCCCCTTCGAGGTTACTGCTACCATGACTAGCGGCACCAACTGGTCTATATACCAGACTGGCACCCAGTATGTTGTCCCTGGCAAGTACGTTACCTTTACTCTTGTTGCTAACGAGGGACACAGCGTCAATGCTGATGATACTTTTGTTGTCACCCTGACTGACGCTACCAATTCTGCCGTTAACGAGACTGTTCGCGTTCCTGTCGTTGCCGGCCAGGAGACGATCAGCGTTGACTTCATCCCCAGCGATTGGGCCAACTACACCGTCTCTGTTACGTGGGAAGCCTAATCAACAAGTTTAACCTCAATAAACCAACCTAAGTTTTCCGCCCCCGGTTCGCCGGGGGCGGTTTTTATATCCCAGCGCCGCCTGTATCGCACCCACGCCGCGCGCCGAGTACACCCCGTAAGGGACGGCGTCCCCGACGTCCCGCCCGCAGGGAACCCCTTGCCCCGCCGACGTGTATCGGCGTGCTTCGTTCCGCGGGCGGATTTACATGTGGACAGTGATGAAATTTGCGCTGCGGGATGTGAATGATTTGGCGAACCTGCCGCTTGACTTTGGGCTCATGGGGTAGTATTCTATGCTCACGACAACTCAACACCGCAAAGACAGTGAAGGAAAGAGTAGCCCGAAAGGAACGGCACAGTGAGCTCCGGAGAGTGGGAACGGGGCGCGGGGCGTTCGGGTGAACATGGCTCCTGAGTCGCGCACCGAGCGCCGTTGGCGTAAGGCTGCGACGGGCCCGCCCGTTACAGCGGCAGAGGTATGATGGTACCTCGTGAGGCGCGCCGGTGTGAGCCGCGCGCAAAACAGGGTGGTAACACGGTTATATATCGTCCCTGACGCAATTATGCGTCAGGGATTTTTTTATTGCGAGGGATAAGTATGGCGATGATTGAATTACAGCACTTGACAAAGACCTACGGCTCGGGCTCGGGCGCGGTCACGGCGCTTGACGACGTATCGCTCAGCATCGAGCAGGGCGAGATTTTCGGGATTATCGGGCTCTCCGGCGCGGGCAAGAGCACGCTGGTGCGCTGCATCAACCTGCTTGAGACGCCGACAAGCGGAAGCGTGCTGGTCGACGGCGAGGACATGACGCGGCTCAACGGCAGGGCCCTGCGCGCCGCGCGGCGGAAGATAGGCATGATATTCCAGGGCTTCGACCTGCTGATGCAGCGCACCGCGCTTGCGAACGTGCGCTTCCCGCTTGAGCTTGCGCACGTGAACCGCGCCGAGGCGGACAAACGCGCGCGCGAGCTGCTTGCGACCGTCGGCCTCGCGGGCAGGGAGGACGCCTATCCCGCGCAGCTCTCCGGCGGCATGAAGCAGCGCGTCGCGATTGCCCGCGCGCTGGCCTCAAAGCCGAAGGTGCTGCTCTGCGACGAGGCCACAAGCGCCCTCGACCCGACGACGACCGAGAGCATACTCGAGCTGCTGCGCGAGATAAACCGCACTCTCGGCGTGACCATCGTCGTTATAACGCACGAGATGCGCGTTGTCGAACGGATATGCTCGCGCGTCGCGATAATCGCGGAGAGCCACATAGCCGAGCAGGGCGAGGTGCAGGAGGTGTTCCTGCATCCGAAGACCGAGGCCGCGAAGCAGCTTGTCCTGCCCAGCCGCTCCGGCAAGCTCGAGGGCTTCAGCGAGGACGAGGCCGCGACCGCGGTCGACGAGTGCCGCGGCGAGCTCATCCGCCTCGCCTTCGACGGCTCCACGACCGACAGGCCGGTCATCGCCGACATGATACTCAGCTGCGGCGCGCCGGTCAGCATAATCTACGCCGACACCCGCACGATTGAGGGCCGGCTTTACGGCCACACCGTGCTCCAGCTGCCCGCCGCGCGCGAGACGGCGGAGAAGATGAAGCGCTGGCTCACGGAGCAGGGGATAACGTTCACGAAGGAGGCGCAGTGAAATGAGCTTTTCGCAGATTCTGGCCCTCGTGCCCGAGGCGCTTTGGGAGAGCATATACGTCGCCGTGATAAGCACGGCCATGGCCTACGTTATCGGCCTGCCGCTGGGCCTCGTGCTCGTGGTCACCGCGAAGGACGGCATCCGCCCCATGCGCGGCCTCAACATGGTGCTGGGCGGGATAGTGAATTTCCTGCGCAGCGTGCCGTTTCTGATACTGTTTTTCTTCATAACGCCGTTCACGCGCCTCGTCGTGGGCACGTCGGTCGGCTCCTCGGCGACGATAGTCCCACTGGTCATAAGCGCCTTCCCATTTGTGGCGCGCATGGTCGAGCAGAGCGTAAAGGAGGTGGACAGGGGCGTTATTGAAGCGTCCCAATCTATGGGCGCGAGCAACTGGCAGATTATCGCCAAGGTGCTCCTGCCCGAGGCGAAGCCGAGCCTTTTGAACGGCGCGGCCCTCTCCGCGACCACGATACTCGGCTACGGAGCCATGGCCGGCATAGCCGGCGGCGGCGGGCTCGGCGCCGTGGCGATAAACTACGGTTACTACCGCCAGAACTACCTCGTGATGTTCGTCATGATTGTCGTCCTCGTCGCGCTGGTGCAGGTGTTCCAGGAGTTCGGCACCCGCGGCTCGCGCCTGAGCGACAAGCGCATAAGATAACAACGCTGCATTAAAAATAGAAAAGGAGAAACGAAAATGAAAAAGATTCTTGCCATCGCGCTCTGCGCAGTCCTCTGCCTCGGCCTTCTGGCCGGCTGCGGCGAAGCCGAAACCGTCGAGACCACTCCGGCCGCCGAGCTTGAGACAATAAAGGTCGGCGCGTCCATCACGCCGCACGCCGAAATCCTCGAGGCCGTCCGCGGCGAGCTCGAGGCCCAGGGCTACGAGCTCGAGGTGGTGGAGTACACCGATTACATCCTGCCCAACGTCTCCCTCAGCGACGGCAGCCTCGACGCGAACTACTTCCAGCACGGGCCCTACCTGACCACCTTCAACGCCGAGCACGGCACCGACCTCGCCAACGCCGCGTCGATACACTACGAGCCCATGGGCATCTACCCGGGCGCGAAGAGCACGCTTGACGAGCTCGCCGAGGGCGACACCATCGCCATCCCGAACGACGGCTCCAACGAGACCCGCGCTCTGCTGATACTCCAGGAGCTCGGCTACATCACCCTCGCCGAGGGCATCAACGCCAGCTCCAACGCGACCGTCCTCGACGTCGTCGACAACCCGCTGAACCTTGAGCTTCTTGAGATGGCCGCCGAGAACATCCCGAACTCTCTGCCCGACGTGGCCTTCGGCATCATCAACGGCAACTACGCGCTCCAGGCCGGCCTGACCGGCGCCGACGCCCTCGCCAGCGAGGACGCCGAGAGCGACGCCGCCCAGACCTACGCCAACATCGTAGCCTGCCGCGCCGGCGAGGAGGACAGCCCGAAGATCCAGGCCCTCATCCAGGCCCTCACCAGCGAGACCTGCCGCGAGTTCATCGAGGCGACCTACAACGGCGCCGTGGTGCCGATATTCTAAAGTGAAATGCCCGCGGGCGTTTCAGAGCAAAAAGGACCGGAATTCAGCACGAATTCCGGTCCTTTTGCCGCATCTGCCCGGCGCAGGGTGAGGGAGGACGTCGGTTATACGCATCCGCTCCGCGCCGTGACTGAGGCGTTGCGGGCAGCGTTGCTGCGTCGCAACCACGTTGCCCGAAACCGACCCCACCCACCATAGGGGAGGGCTTCCACGCCCTCCCGGCGCGTGATGACGGATAACGTCGGTGAGCCCGTATGAAATGGTGCGCGGGCTGTGCCCGCGAAATATAAATCGTTGGTCGGTCAACGCACGGTTGATGCACCGTGGGAAACACGGGCAAAATCGGGCAGGCCCAACGGTTGCGTATAACCTGCCCCGGCGGTCACGCGACCGCGGTGCACCGAGGACGGTGCACCCTACGGCAGTTGCGAGACTTACACTGCTGCGTGTAGGGTGATGGGTGCGGTTCTCCCACGCAGTACCAAAGGTGCGCGGGCGGCGCCCGCGGGATTTTATACGCTGGGTGATAGACGCGAGGCGGGCGCACCGTGGGTGGCGTGGGTGCAATCGGTCACGCTCAACGTTTGCGGCTAACCTACCCCGGCGGTTACGTGACCATGGTGCACCGAGGACGGTGCACCCTACAAGCAGCAGCGAAACCGGCCTTGCGGCATATGGCGCAACGGGAGTGGTAACTATACCCAGTCAATCCGTCCACCTCACGGCTCCGCTAGAACGCACCCTATCGCACAACCCGTAGGGGACGGCGTCCCCGACGCCCCTTCCGCCGGATGACGGACGACGTGTTTGCAATGCGGAAACATTCCCCACACGTCGTAGGGCGCACCGTCCCCGGTGCGCCGCCGTAGCTTGACCGACGACGCCGGTTTCACGCGCCACCCCACCTCCGCGCTCGCCATTGCGTTGCGGACGTTCGGCGTGACCGATTGCAACCGCGTTTCCACCGGTGCGCCCGCCTTGTATCCATCGCTCCACGTATGCGATTTCGCGGGCACAGCCCGCGCACCATTTTTACGGGCGAACCGACGTTGACCGTAGACCGACGCCGGGCGGGCGTGGAAGCCCGCCCCTACGGTAGGCATCCGCATTGTACCCACGTTGCACCAACCCCTCAGTCACGGCGCTATGCGCCGTGACAGCTCCCCTTTCAGGGGAGCCGAGGGGTGGGGGAAGCGGTAACTTTTACGCATCTGTTTGCCGCGATGCTGACACCTGCGTCTCGCTGACGCCCGTAAGGGGCGGCGTCCTCGACGCCCCGCGTTCGCGTGATTGCCAGGGTGGGTTAGACGCAGCTGTTCGGCATGACCGACAGCATCCGCGTCACCCACGGTGCGCCTGCCTCTGTCCACCACCCAGCGTATGCAATCCCGCGGGCACAGCCCGCGCACCATTTCATACGGGCGAACCTACGTTGTCCGTCGACCTAGGCCGGGCGGGCGTGGAAGATAAGCCACTACGGCGGGCGGCTTGACTTCGAGCGGGAAATGGGGTATATTGGAGACGGAAACCCTGCGAATACTGTCGGGAGGAGATTTTATGCTGGCCGTCATATCATTGCTGCTGAACATCGTCCTGCTTGTGATGTTTTTCATCATGTTCTTCGCCGTCCTCTCCATGCGGGAGACGCTCGAGAGGCTGGCCGCGCACATTCTGCCGTCCAAGCGGGAGGCTGTTGCGACGGAGGACGGAGGGGAAATCTTCCAGGGCTATCACATCCCGCCGGAGGTGCTGCGCACCGTCCGCGAGTATATGGCCGCGGGCGTGGAGACCAAGGCCGAGACCGAACTCGCGCGCGGCGCGCACATGCCGCGGAGCGTCGCGCGGATTTATTTAAGACAGATGTAAACGAGGGCGTCCAAAATGGACGCCCTCAATTTGTCACAGGCTTTCGAGCTTCCGGCGCAGCAGGCGGAGCATGGAGGCCTTGCCGTGCGGGGAATTGTGGCTGGCGATGCAGGTGTCGCAGTCCGCGCGCTCGATGCTGAGTATCAGGGCCTCGAGCCGCGCGGGGTCGAAGCCCCAGCCGGTGTCCGGGTCGCCGTAGATGGCGTCGCCGAGGAAAAGCGTCCGCTCCTCGCGGACAAGTATGCAGACGTTGTCCGCCCCGTGCGGGGCCTCGGTCAGGAAGAGCTCCGCCGTCACGCCGCCGAGGTCGAGCGCGAGGCCGCCGTCGAATTCCAGCGGCGCGGGCACGACGGTGATGGGCTCGCCCTCGGGGTACTCTGCCGCGAAAAAGGGGTCGCGGCTTATCATATAGTCGCGGTATCCGGGCTCTTTGCACTTTATCTCGTGCTCGCGCAGGCGCTTATTGGAGAGCCCGCAGGCGATTCCGAGCCCGCTTGCCGCGTAGAGCGCGTTGGCGTGGTCGCAGTGCCAGTGCGTCAGCGCGGTGAAGTCCGGGCGGGGCAGCCCCGCGGCGTCGAGCCCGGAATAGAACTCCGAGAGGTGCCGCACCGAGTATCCCGCGTCGACGGCGAGCGAGAGGCGGTCGCCGCGGATGTACGCCAGCAGCGGACGCTCAAGCTTCGGCTGCGTCGGCAGAAAGCAGATGCGGTCCGAAAATTTCTGAAGCGGCATGGCTCAGTCCGGCACCTCCGCCACGGCCCGCACCGGCGCGCCGTCAGAGTTTTCGAACTTGAGCGGGAGCGCGGCGAAGTTGACGACCTGCCCGCGTATGGGCGCGAGGTTGCAGAGGTTTTCAATCACCACCCGGCCCGCGCTGAACATGATGAAGTGGTTCGTGTAGTTCAAGTCCGTCATGGGGTCTATGCCCATGGTGTCGACGCCTATGCCGCGCACGCCCAGCTCGAGCGCGCGCCTGACCGTCTCGGGCGCGAGATGGGGAAAATTCCCGAAATACTCGGGCTTGTTCCAATAGAGCTCCCAGCCCGTGCTCACCAGCAGAAAGTCCGCGCCGGGGAAGCCCTCAAGCGCCTCGGGGCCAATTGCCGAGCCGGGCTCGGCCTTCGAGGCGTCGAGCACCCAGGCGCTGCCCCAGAAGGTGTTGACGGGCAGCTCGTCAAGCGCCGGCGCGCCCTCGAGCATGTGGGCGGGCGCGTCCATATGCGTGCCGACGTGGGAAAAGATATCCAGCCTCGTCTCGCGGAAGCCGTCGCGCTCGAGGGTGCTGCCCTCGCCTATATGCGGCTTCGGCGTGCCGGGCCAGACCATGATATCCGGCGTTATAAGCCGGGTGAGGTCATAAATTTTCACTTTCGCCTCCTCCTTTCAGGGCCTCGCGCACGCGCTTCGGCGCGCGGCGCAGTATCTCGGCATGGGCGTTTTCGCACAGGCGCCGCAGCAGCTCCGGCGGAACCTCCTCGCTGTCGAGAAAGACGCTTATCCAGTACCTCCGGTCGGAGTAAAAGCCGTCAATTATGTCGGCGTACTGCGCCTTGAGCGCGTCGCCGAAGCGCTCATCGCAGCGGAGCGTGACGAGCTCGCGCCCGCCGCAGCGCTTATAGCGCGCGTCCGGCGTGCAGGTCACGGCGAAAAGCCGGCGCGCGGCGCGGTAGTTCATGAAGCCCCATTCGGGCTTATAGTCGCGCGTCACGCCGGGCAGGGCGAGCAGGAACGCCTCCAGCCAGGGGTAGTTGTTCACAGCAGCGCGGCTTCCCAGTCCTTCTCGCGGAAGCCGACGAGGACCTTGCCCTCCGCGACCAGTATGGGGCGCTTCACAAGCATGCCGTCCGTGGCGAGCAGGTCAAGCTGCTCGTCCTCGCCCATGTCCGCGAGCTTCGACGAAAGGCCCATGCCGCGGTAGAGCTGCCCGCTGGTGTTGAAGAAGCGGCGGAGCGGAAGCCCGCTCGCCTCGTGCCAGGCCTTAAGCTCCTCGCGCGTGGGATTCTCGGCCTTTATGTCGCGCTCGGTGTACTCAATATTGTGCGCATCCAGCCACGCGCGGGCCTTGCCGCAGGTGCTGCACTTGGGATAGCAGACGAAAAGCATGGTAAAACTCCTTTGCCGTAATTTTATACGCACATAATAGCATCAAACCCGCCGCGAGTCAATGCGGCGGGTTTGATGGAAGGGGCGTCCGGCGGCTCAGACCCGCCTCAGCTTTTTCCGATAGAGCAGCGCGGCGGCGAGGAGCTCGAGCGGGTATAGCGCGAAGCAGAGGTAGGCGAGGGGATAGGCGAGCGCGTTCGCGGCGTCCAGGGCGTCGTAGGTTATGACGCGGATGGGCAGGACGCTGCCGTCGCGCGGGGTGTAGCTTATCGACGCGACATGGCCGTTCATGTGCAGGTAGCTGCATACGACGAAGCCGTTCGCGTCCTCAAGCGCCTCGGCCGTCCTGGGGCCGCCCGACGGCGTCTCCATATACGCGACGAAGCTCTCATAGTCCTCGAAAACCAGCGCGTCTCCGCGCGCGAGCAGCCCGGGCAGCGCCTCCGCCAGGAACACCTGCACGAGCAGCGTGAGCGCGAGCGCGGCTGTGAGGCCGAGCGCGCAGTTTTTGCGAAGGGCGTGCGCGCGCAGGTACCGCGGCTCCTCCGCCTCGCCGGGTGAGCAGACACCGCGCTTTACGAGCGAGCCGTTTATAAGCCAGCAGGCAGCGGCGGCGATTGCCAGCGCGAGAAGCGCGCCGGCCGCCCCAAGGCCCAGCCAGGGCAGCATGTTAAGCCCCGCATGCGCGCCGCCGGGCGTCAGAATAAGCGGCAGCGTGAAGCCGAGCAGCGCGGCGATAAACGCGAAGGCCCGCTCGGCGAGCGTCGTGAGCTCCCACCCGAGCCGCCGCGCTTCGCCGCCCTCCTCAAGCTCCGGCCGCGCGGCGGAGAGCAGCGCCGCCTCGGCCACGGCCGCGGCCAGATAGAGCGCCGCGCCGGCGAAGAAGCCGATATACGCGCGCGAGAGCGCGAGGTTGCAGACCATGGCGGCGAGCAGGCCGGCAATCGCGACGCCGGTTACAATATACGTGCGGGCGCGAAAGCGCGAGAGGCTGAGCGCGATAAGCCGCCGCCTCTCCCTCTCGCCGCGCTGCGTGACGGCCTCGGGACCGCCGCGCTCCTCCGGCGGGCGGC
>DVJK01000045.1 GCA_018716795.1 Candidatus Scatomorpha merdipullorum
GGGCTCATAGACGCGCTGGGCGTGGACTCCCGGACGCGGGCCGAGCTGATGCGCGCGGTCTCCGGCCGGAACGCCCACGGCATCCGCGCCATATGCGCCGCGGCGGGCGTCTCCGGCGCTCCGGCGGAGCGGCTCTGCCGCGCCTCCGGGCTCTACGGCGGCCTCGACGGGCTGTTGCCCACTCTCGGCGAGATGTCCGTCAACAGCGAGACGGAGCGCGCCGTGCGCGAGCTGACCGATTTGCGCTCGGTCTTCGAGGGCTTCGGCATACTCGACCGCGTGAACCTCGACCTCGCCGTCACGGGCGACATGGAGTATTATAACGGCCTGGTCTTCAAGGGCTACGTGCCGGGCGTACCCGCCGCCGTACTCTCCGGCGGGCGGTATGACAGCCTCATGGCCAAGCTGGGCAAAAGCTGCGGCGCGATTGGCTTCGCGCTCTACCTCAACCTGCTTGACCGCCTCTATGAGAGCGAGGGCGCGGAGTATGACGCCGACGTCCTCCTGCTTTCGGACGGCGCGAGGCCGGAGGCGCTGGCCGCCGCGGCGAGGTCGCTTGCGGATTCGGGAAAAAGCGTGCTCGTCGCGCGCTCCGAGGGCGGACGGCGCTGCCGCCGCAGGGCGCGGCTGAACGCGGAAGGAGGGCTCGAGTACCTTGACTGATACTCTGGACATTGCCCTGCCCAAGGGCAGATTGGGCGAAAAGGTCGCCGCCCTGCTCGGCAGCGCCGGGCTGGAGAGCGACATAGGCGAGGACAGCCGCAAACTCGTGTTCGAAAGCGCCGACGGCTCGGCCCGCTTCTTCTGGGTCAAGCCCGCGGACGTGCCCATATACGTCGAGCGCGGGGCCGCGGACATAGGCGTCGCCGGGCGCGACATCCTCGTCGAGCAGGACGCCGACGTCTACGAGCTGCTGGACCTGGGCCTCGGCAAATGCCGGATGTGCGTGGCCGGATACCCCGGCGCGACGGAGCGGGCGGGCACGCTGCGCGTGGCCACGAAGTTCCCGAACATCGCCACCCGCCATTTCAGAAGCCGCGGCAGGACGATAGACATCATCAAGCTCAACGGCTCGATAGAGCTCGCGCCGATACTCGGCCTCGCCGACGTGATAGTCGACATTGTGGAGACCGGAACCACGCTCAGGGAAAACAACCTCGTCGTCCTCGAGGAGGTGCTGCCCATAAGCGCGAGGCTCATCGCCAACAAGGCCTCGTTCCGCTTCAAGCACGAGCGCGTGGAAAAAGTCGCGGCCGCGCTGGCCGGTATAATAAATTAGGAGGAAAAGCCATGCTGAAGATATATGTCCGGGGCGAAACGCCCGACGCCGAGCTCGTCCGCCGCGAGGCCAACGCCCGCGACGTGTCCGGCACGGTCGCAGAAATCATCGCCGACGTCCGCCAGAACGGCGACGCCGCGCTTATGAAGTATAACGCGAGGTTCGACGGCGCGGAGGGCGTCGCGCTCGAGGTCACGCCCGCCGAGCTGGACGCGGCCTATGCCGCCGTCGACCCGGAGCTTATCCGCGTCATGGAGCTCGCCGCGGAGAACATTCGCGAGTTCCACAGGCGCCAGCTCACGAGCGGCTATGTCGTCAGCCGCTCAAACGGCGCGGTCCTCGGCCAGCGGGTGCTGCCGCTCAGGCGCGTGGGGCTGTACATTCCCGGCGGCACGGCGGCCTATCCCAGCAGCGTGCTGATGAACTGCGTGCCCGCGCGGATAGCGGGCGTGGACGAGGTCGTCATGACAACTCCCGCCAGCGGCGGGGCCGTCAGCGACGTCATTCTCGCCGCGGCGAGGATTGCGGGCGTCGACCGCGTCTTCCGCGTCGGCGGGGCCCAGGCCGTCGCCGCGCTGGCCTACGGCACCGAGACGATACCGCAGGTGGACAAGATTGTCGGCCCCGGCAACGCCTTTGTCGCCGAGGCGAAGCGCCAGGTCTTCGGCCAGGTGGCGATTGACATGATAGCCGGGCCGAGCGAGATCCTGATTGTCTCCGACGGGAAGTCCGACCCCGCCTGGATGGCCGCCGACCTCCTCAGCCAGGCCGAGCACGACCGCCTCGCCACCGCGATACTGATAACCGACAGCATGGAGCTGGCCGAGGCCGTGCAGGCGGAGGTTGAGCGGCAGCTCGCCGTCCTCCCGCGCGAGGAGATTGCCCGCGCCGCCATTGAGGCCAACGGCAAGATAATCGTCACGAAGACCCTCGACGAGGCCGTCGAGATGGCCAACGCCGTCGCGCCGGAGCACCTGGAGCTCGCGGTGGACGAGCCCTTTGCCTTCCTCGGGAAGGTGCGCAACGCCGGCAGCATCTTCCTCGGCCGGCACTGCCCCGAGCCGCTGGGCGACTACCTCTCCGGTACGAACCACACCCTGCCCACGATGGGCACGGCCCGCTTCTCCAGCCCGCTCGGCGTGGAGGACTTCGTCAAGCGCTCCTATTTCAGCTACTACACGCCCGAGGCGCTCGAGGCCGTCGCCGACGCCGCGGCCCTGTTTGCCGACAGCGAGGGCCTGCACGGCCACGCCGTCAGCGCGACCGCCAGAAGGGAAGGCGGCGCGAAATGAGCCGCTTTATGAATCCGCGCTATTCCGCCCTGGAGGAGTACGTCCCGGGCGAACAGCCGAAGGGCGAGTTTATAAAGCTCAACGCCAATGAGAATCCCTATCCGCCCAGCGCCGCCGTGCTCGAGGCCGTGCGCGGCGCGGAGGGCGCGGCGCTCAACATGTACCCGGACGCCGCCTGCCGCGAGCTGGATTCCGCCCTCGCCGCGCTGCTCGGCCTGGAGCCGGAGAATATCCTCTGCGCCAACGGATCTGACGATATTTTAAATTTCTGCTTCATGGCTTTCGGTCAAAACGGGGCGCTTTTCCCGCGAATTACCTACGGATTTTACGAGGTTTTCTGCGCCCTGCACGGGATTAAAGAGCGACGCGCGCCCATGCACGAGGGCCTGACGCTCCGCCCGGAGGACTTCTTCGACGCCGGCTGCCTCGTCGTGATTGCGAACCCGAACGCCCAGACCGGCGTTGAAATGCCGCTCGCGGGCGTGGAGGCGATTGTCGCGAACAACCCGGATAACGTGGTGGTTGTCGACGAGGCCTACGTCGCCTTCGGCGGCGAGAGCGCGCTTCCGCTCGTGAAAAAGTATCCGAATGTCCTCGTCACGCGGACATTTTCCAAGTCGCGCTCCATGGCCGGCG
>DVJK01000046.1 GCA_018716795.1 Candidatus Scatomorpha merdipullorum
CTGCGCGAGATGGGCGTCGGCGTCACCGCGTATGAGGACTCCGTCGTGGTCAAGAGCTCGGGCAGGCTCCGCAGGGTCAACATCAAGACCATGCCCTATCCCGGCTTCCCGACGGATATGCAGCCGCAGTTCGCCGCGGCGCTCTGCCTCGCCAACGGGCGGAGCGTCATAACCGAGGGCATATACGACAACCGCTTCAAATACATGACCGAGCTGCGCAAGATGGGCGCCCAGGTCGACGTCGACGGCCGCACCGCCGCGATAGACGGCGTGGACGGCCTCAGCGGCGCGCCCGTGGCGGCCTGCGACCTGCGCGCGGGCGCGGCCATGGTCATCGCGGGCCTCTCCGCCTCCGGCACCACCGAGGTGGAGGACATACACTACATCGAACGCGGCTATGAGGACTTCGTCGGCAAGCTGCGCGGGATAGGCGCGGATATCAGCCTCGTCGACATGCCGGACGAGCCGGAGCGCGCGGCCGCTCCCCAGCTGGTCTGCTGATGCGCGTAACCGTATTCGCAAGCGGCTCCACGGGCAACTGTGCCCTCGCCGAGGCGGGAAGGGCGCGCATACTCGTGGACGACGGCATTTCCCTGCGCCGCCTCAAGGGCTTCCTCACCCCGATGGGCCTCGCGCCTGACATGCTTGACGCCGTCTTCATCACGCACGAGCACAGCGACCACATAAGCGGACTGCGGATGCTGCTCAAGTATCACGGCGTGCGCGTCTGCGCCGAGCGCGGCGTGGCGGTCCGCCTCGCCGGCATACTGCCGGAGGCGGAGGAGTACATAATTCCCATTCGGGCAGGGGAGAGCGCCGAGATTGCCGGCGTCAGCCTCAGGCCCTTCGAGACGCTTCACGACACACCCCGCTCCGCGGGCCTGCGCATAGACTCCGCCGAGGGCGCGCTGGGCTTCTGCACGGACCTCGGCTCGGTGACGGACGAGGTGAAGAGCGCCCTCGCTGGCGTGCGTGCGGCGCTCATAGAGACGAATCACGACGTGCAGATGCTCCGCGACGGGCCGTATCCCGCCGCTTTGAAGCGGCGCATCCTCTCCGAGCGCGGACATCTCTCAAACGAGGAGGGCGCGGCCCTCGCCGTTTTCCTCGCGCAGAACGGGGCCGAGACGCTTATCCTCGGCCACATCAGCCGCGAGAACAACACGCCCGGCCGGGCGCTGAACGTCGTATCCGACGCGCTCAGCCGCGCGGGCCTGGAGGTCAGCCTGTTCTGCGCGCCCGTGCTCGGGCCGCTCTCCGCGGAGGCGCTTGAGAGATGCCCGGCCTGAGCTTCGTCTTCGTCGGCAGGATGAAGGAGCCGCACTTCGAGGCGGCCTTCGCCGAATATATGAAGCGCCTCGGCGGCTACGCGAAGTGCGAGCTGCGCGAGATTGCCGAGCAGCGCCTGGGCGAAAAGCCCTCGGAGCGCGAAATTGCCGCGGCGCTCGAGCGCGAAGCGCGGGAGATTGAGCGCGCGATACCCAGGGGCGCGTACCTCTGCGCGATGTGCGTCGAGGGAGAGCAGCGCTCGAGCGAGGAGCTGGCCAAGCTTTTCCGCGAGCTGGATTCGCGCGGCGTGGGCAGGATATGCTTCCTCGTCGGCGGCTCCTACGGGCTCGACGCGGCGCTCAAAAAGCGCGCGGATTTGCGCCTTTCCATGTCTAAAATGACCTTCCCGCACCATTTGGCGCGCGTCATGCTCGCCGAACAGGCGTACAGGGCCTTCACCATAAACGCCGGCAAACGCTATCACAAATGACCGGCAGAAAGGATACTTGTATGAGCGAACCTAAGCTCGAATGGGGCCGGGGCGAGATGCCCGGCGAGCTGGCAGAGCGCTGGCCCAGGGAGGAGGACGGGAGCTATGTCCCGGCCGCCTACCTCACCACCTGCACGCAGCTGGATTTGGGCGACGCCATCCTGACCGGCGTGCTGGACTCCTGCGGCATACCTTTCTTTAAGCGTTTCCCGCATTACGGCGGGTTTGGCAACCTGATGCTCGGCATGAGCGCCGAGGGCGTCGACATATACGTGCCCGAGACCATGCTCGATGAAGCCAAAAATATTTTAGAAGGAGAGTCCGAAGATGAGGAGCTATAAGGAAGAATACCAGTATTGGCTGGACAGCCCCGCGCTCAATGAGGAGGAGTGGAAGGAGCTCTCGGCCATCGCGGACGACGAGAAGGAGATTGAGAGCCGCTTCTACGCCCCGCTCGAGTTCGGCACCGCCGGGCTGCGCGGCGTCATGGCCACAGGCCTCAACCGCATGAACGTCCACGTCGTGCGCTGGGCCACCCAGGCCTTCGCCGAGGTCGTCAAGGCCGAGGGCGAGGAGGCCATGAAGAAGGGCGTCGTTGTCTGCTTCGACTGCCGCCTCAACTCCGCGCGCTTTGCCCATGAGGCCGCGAGCGTCATGGCCGCCAACGGCGTCCACGTGCGCATCTTTGACGAGCTTCGCCCCACGCCTGAGCTGAGCTTCGCCGTGCTGCACTACGGCGCACAGGCCGGCATAAACATAACCGCCAGCCACAACCCGCGCGAATATAACGGCTACAAGGTCTATTGGTCCGACGGCGCCCAGCTCCCGCCGCAGCACGCCGCCGCCGTCGCCGAGAAGATGGGGCAGCTCGACCTCTTCAAGGACGTCAAGCTCATGGACTTCGGCGCGGCCGTCGAGGCCGGGCTTATAGAGACCATCGGCGCCGAGACCGACGAGGCCTTCCTCGCCGAGGTCATGAAGATGTCCGTCAACTCCGCCGTCGTGCGCGAGGTGGCCGACGACTTTAAGATTGTGTACACACCCTTCCACGGCGCGGGCCACAAGCTCGTCCCCGAGGCGCTGCGCCGCCTCGGCGTCAAGCACCTCTATCCCGAGCCGAAGCAGATGGTGATAGACGGCAACTTCCCCACGGTCAAGAGCCCGAACCCGGAGAATCCCGAGGGCTTCTACCTCGCCGTCGACCTCGCAAAGCAGGTGGGCAGCGACCTTATCATCGGCACCGACCCGGACAGCGACCGCGTCGGCACCATGGTGCGCGGCAGTGACGGGGAATACCGCACGATAACCGGCAACCAGATGGGCGTCCTCCTGCTGGACTACATCATAAACGCCCGCAACGAGACCGGCACCATGCCCGCCAACCCCGCCTTCCTCAAGACCATCGTCACCACGAACATGGGCCGCGAGGTCGCCGAGCGCAACGGCATCCACGTCGACGAGACCTTCACCGGCTTCAAGTTCATGGCCGAGAAGCTCGCCGAGTATAAGCGCGACGGCTCCTATAACTACCTGCTCGCCTATGAGGAGAGCTATGGCTACATGGTCGGCGACTATGTCCGCGACAAGGACGCCGTCACCGCCAGCATGCTCATCGCCGAGATGGCCGCGAGCTATTTCAAGAAGGGCATGACCCTCGCCGACGCGCTCGAGGCGCTCTATGAGAAGTACGGCTTCTTCGGCGAGCTCACGATGAACCTCGTCATGCCCGGCCTCGACGGCCTGGAGAAGATGCGCAATATCATGGCCAGGCTGCGCGCCCAGCCGCCGAAGGAGATTGGCGGCGAGGCCGTCCTCGGCATGCGCGACTATCAGAGCGGCACGGTCTCCGTGGCGGAGCTCGGCGTCGTGGGCAAGACTCCGATTGCCGGCAGCAATGTGCTCTACTTCGAGCTGGCCGACGGCACCGCCTTCATCGTCCGCCCGAGCGGCACGGAGCCGAAGATAAAGGTGTACATCCTTGCCCAGGGCGAGAGCCACGCCGACTGCGACGGGCGCATCGCCCGCTATAAGGCCTTCGCCGAGACCATCCCGAGCATGGCCTGAGCGGAAAGCAGCCTATAACCCGGGCCGGGGCGGCGCAAGCCGCCCCGGCTCTCAATCCGCGCAAAAGGAAAGCACAGCACTATGAAAGAATACTTACAGCTCTTCTGGGCCTTCATGAAGGTGGGGGCCCTGACCTTCGGCGGCGGCTACGCCATGCTGCCGATACTCCAGCGCGACATAGTCGAGCACTATAAGTGGGCCAGCGAGGAGGAGGTCATGGACTATTACGCCATGGCCCAGTGCCTGCCCGGCATCATAATGGTCAACACCTCGACCTTCATCGGCCAGAAGCGCAAGGGCACCCTCGGCGGCTTCGTCGCGGGCTTCGCCTCCACGGTGCCGAGCCTCGTTATCATCACCGTAATAGCCATGTTCCTCGACCGCTTTGCCGAGTATCCGGTGGTGCAGAACGCCTTCGCGGGCATCCGTGCCTGCGTCGTCGTGCTCATAATCAACGCCGTCGTCAAGCTCTGGAAGAGCGCCGTTGTCGACTGGAAGGCGCTTGTCATTGTCTTCCTGCCCGTCTTCGCGCTGAGCGCCTTCACAAGCGCCTCGCCGATACTGCTCGTCGTGGCCGCGGCCATAGCGGGCATAGCCATAACCCTTATCTCCGACAAAGTCAAGAGGGGAGGCGAGGCGAAATGACCTACGCGCTGCTTTTGCTCGAGCTCTTCTGGGAGTTTTTGAAGATAGGCGTCTTCGCCGTCGGCGGAGGCATGGCCACGCTGCCCTTCCTATACGACCTCGGCGAAAAGACCGCCTGGTTCACCTCGGCCCAGGTGCTCGACATGCTCGCCGTCAGCGAGAGCACGCCCGGCCCGATAGGCATCAACATGGCCACATATGTGGGCTACACCGTCGGCGGCATCCCCGGCGCTATACTCGCCACGCTGGGCACGATACTCCCGGGCCTCATACTCGTCATAGTGCTGGCCAAATTCCTCGCCAGGTTCCACGACAACCGCTTCGTCAACGCCGCCTTCTACGGCCTGCGCCCCGCCTCCACGGCCCTGATTGCCGCCGCGGGCATAGGCGTCCTGGGCGAGAGCCTTTTTAACCCTTCGCTCTTTGAGGAGACCGGCAATATTGCCGATTTCTTCTCAGTCGGCCCGATTGTCCTCGCCATCGTGATATGGGTCATGACGAATTTCATAAAGCCGACCAAGAAATGGCACCCGGTAATCTATATCGCCGCCAGCGCGGTCATAGGCATCGCCTTCAAGCTCGGCGGAGTTTAAAGCAAGGCCGAAAATACCCGTCTCAACTGAGACGGGTATTTTTTACAATTTGCTCTTGAAAAGTAATTACAAAAATGTTATGATGAAGTAACAATGCTGATTCTCGCCGCGGCGCTGCTCGGGATGATTGCAAACCCGGGA
>DVJK01000047.1 GCA_018716795.1 Candidatus Scatomorpha merdipullorum
AGGGGTTCCCCCAAAAAATATTCGAAGAATATGAAGGTGCGATAATTGGTCAAGAAGGTAATCAGGAAGCACAACAACTCCGGCAACTGCTTCGTCTGCGGCGTCAACAACGACTGGGGCCTGGGCGGGCGCTTCTACGAGCTTGAGGACGGCAGCATCGTCGGACTCTTCAACTGCAACTTCAAGCATCAGAGCTATCCCGGCCGCGTCCACGGCGGCGTCATCTGCGCCATGCTCGACGAGACCATGGGCCGGGCCATAAACGTCACGGAGCCGGACACCTGGGCCGTCACCGGCGACATAAACGTCCGCTATAAGCACCCCGTGCCCTACGAGACGCCGCTTATTGTCACGGGCCGCATTTCCCGCAACACCCGCCTCATCTTCGAGGGCGAGGGCGAGATTATCCTGCCCGACGGCACCGTCGCCGCCCAGGGGCACGCGCGGTATATGAAGCAGCCGCTTTCCGTCATAGGCGACCTCGAGAGCAACGGCGACATGTGGGAGCTCGTCGAAAGCCCGGACGACCCGGCGGAGATAGACATACCCGAGCTCAAAAAATAAGCCCGCTCAGCGCTCCGGCAGCGGCACGTCGCCGAGCCCCTGCACGAGGCCGAAGCAGCAGACCGGCTTCGCCTCCGCGGCGGGATACATGCGGTCGAGCCCGCGCCGGGCGCGGTTGAGCGCGAAGAGATAGGCGTTGCCCGCCCAGTCCTCGCAGTACTGGCGGATGACCGCCTCGGCCCCGTCGAAGAAGAAGCCGACGTCGCCGTCGCGGGCCCGGAGGCCGGATTTTATAAGCGCCGCGCCGCCGCGCCTGATGTACGGCTCGCAGCTGTCGTCCGTTACGATGACCGCGAAGTCGGCCTCGACGCCCTCGGGCAGAGGGTATTCACTGCTCATATTTTCCACCTCAGACCGAGAATAACACCGCCTCGCGCGCCTGTCAACCGCGCGGCGCGGAAAAATAACGACACTTTGGAGGTGCTTTTCATGAACGCAGCCTATGAAAACCTGCTTACGCGCCGAAGCGTGAGAAAGTATAAGGCCGAACAGATAAGCGACGCCGAGCTCGACGCCGTGCTCAGGGCGGGTACCTACGCGCCGACCGCCATGGGCAGGCAGTCGCCGCTCATCGTCGCCGTGCAGGACAGCGGAGACATCGCCCGCCTCAGCGCCATCAACGCCCGGATTATGGGCACGAGCTCGGATCCCTTCTACGGCGCGCCCACCGTCGTGCTCGTCTTGGCCCAGGCCGGGAACCGCAACGGCGTGCAGGACGCATCCCTCGTCATGGGCAACCTCATGAACGCCGCGCACGCGCTCGGCCTCGGCTCCTGCTGGATAAACCGCGCGCTGGAGACCTTTGAGCTGCCCGAGGGCCGCGAGCTCCTTGCCAAATGGGGCGTCGAGGGCGACTGGATAGGCGTCGGATACTGCATCCTGGGCTATCCCGACGGCCCGGCCGGAGAGGCCAAGCCCCGCAAAGAGGGCTACGTGAGGATTATAAGGTGAAGCCCGAGGCCGGTGTTTGACCGGCCTCTTTTCAGCATAAGGGGTGAGGAAATTGGACAGAGAGGCCGTTTTCGCCCACTGCAGGGCGCGCTTCGGGACCGAGGCGGAATACCTCTGGGCCCGCCTCCCGGACGCGGCGGCGCTGCGCAATCCGGAGAGCGGGAGGTGGTACGCCGTCGCCCAGCTTGTCGAGCGCGCGAAGCTGGGTCTGGACGGGGAGGGGAAGCTTGACATCCTCGTCATACGCGCCGGCCCGGTGCTGACGGCGGAGCTGCTCGCGCAGCCGGGCTTCCTGCCGGGATATCACATGAACAAGGCGAACTGGGTGAGCGTTCCGCTCGACGGCTCGGCGCCGCCCGAACGGCTCTGCCCGCTGCTGGACATAGCCTACGAGCTAGCCTCCAAACCCCGCCGCCCCGGATAAAACCCCGCACCAGCCCCGCAGCCGGAGCCGAAAACCGCCCGGACGCAAAAGCGTCCGGGCGGTTTTAAGGTTATTGGTATCTATCCCAGTCGGGGTCTTCGGTCAGCTTGGTCCAGTCCTCGTGGGAGTCGGGGCGGGTGTATTCGTGGCTGTTTGTGGCCTCCTGGACGGCGAAGTAGTACCAGGAGCCGGGCTGATTGTCGCTCCAGACGCGCATGTCGGGCAGGAGGTCCTCCTCCTCGGCCGGGTTGCGGTTGAGGACGCGGTTGACCATCGTCATCGCCTCGGCGCGCGTTATCCTGTTGTCCGGGCGGAAGGAGCCGTCCTCATAGCCGTCTATCCAGCCGAGGGCCGCCGCGCGCCCGACGCTCTCGCGGGCCCAGTGGCCGGAGAGGTCGCTGAAGCCGCCGGCGGGCTCCGTGCCGCTCTCGTCGAAGCGGGCGAAGAGCGTGGCGAACTCGGCGCGGGTTATGGGCGCGTCGGGGTCGAAGCTCGTGCCGCTGCGGCCGGAGATAATCCCGAGCTTGACGAGCGTCGAGACCGCGGTGTTGTACCAGTCGCCCTCGCCGACGTCCTCAAAGACGTTTTCCGCCGTCAGGTTCTCGTCACGCACCTCGGGGTCGAGGAGGCGGAAGATTATCGTCGCGACCTCCGCGCGGGTTATCTGCCCCTCGGGCCGGACGGTGCCGTCGTCATAGCCTATGACGTAGGCGAAGTGGTCCTCGCCGTTGAGCATGGGCGGGACGGCGTTTTCGGCGGGCGTATCGTGCCCGGGCTTGTCGGAGGGCGGGACGTATCTGCCGCCATCCTCGACCTCGACGCTCACCTTGGCCCCGCCGCTCGCGCCGCCGCTTGATTCCGCCTCGGCGGAGTTCGTGAGGGTTTTGCCCTCGTCCTCCTCGAGCGCCGTGTAGGCGGATTTAATCTCCACGCTCTCGCCCGGCGCGAGGACCGCGATGGCAAAGCTGCCGTCTTCGTTCCGGATCACGCCCGCGGGCAGGTCTTCGAATACCAGCTCGCCCGCTCCGCCCTCGAACAGGTCGGTGAGGGTGATATCGCTGAGCGGGCCCTCGCCCGCGTTGGTCACGGTGATTGTGAAGTCCACCGTCTCGCCGGCCTCAAGGCTCTCCGCGCTCGCCGTCTTGGCGACGGTGAGCCTGGGCTCGACAGGGGTGTTGACAAATTCAAGCGTGGTTCCC
>DVJK01000048.1 GCA_018716795.1 Candidatus Scatomorpha merdipullorum
CATTCATATGTCCGCCTCCTGAGATTTCAGCCAGTCCCGGAGCCTCCTGCGAAGCCGCATGAGACGCAGCCTCACGGCGCCTTCCGAGAGGCCGCAGCGTTCGGAAATTTCGAGTATACTGTCCTCAAACCAGTATCGCCGCAGGAAAATGACGCGGTTTTCCCGCGGCAGGGTTTCCAGAAACCGCCTGATACCTTCGGCGAGCTCCTTCGCCTCCAACGCATCTGCGACCGAGCCTGGCGCGGCGAGGCTCTCCGCAAGCTCGTCGAGCGACAGGCAGGGCCCACCGCGCCGCAGCGCGCCGCGCTTCCGGAGGACGCTGACCGCGCCGTTTCGCACCACGCGGCAGAGCCAGGCCGCCAGCCTCTCCGGCCGCTCGGGCGGGATGGCCTTCCACGCGGCGAAGTATGCGTCGCTGACGCACTCCGCCGCGTCCTCCTCGTCCGCAAGCAGGCGCAGCGCGAGCGAGCGCAGCAGCGGGCCGTATTTCGCGTCCAGCTCCGCCACCGCGCGCTCAGAGCGCGCGAAAAGCAGCTCGATTATGGCCTCGTCCTCCACGTCCTCGCCTCCCTTCACCCCATAAGACGCAGCCCGCGCGAAAATGCTTCGCCGAAAGCGAAAAAATAAGCGCCTTTTGACGAGACGCTTATTTCTTGCCGCTTCAGCTGTGCCGGGTGGCTATCCCCGCTCTATCGGCAGGAGCTCTTCGTTCACGAGCAGCGCGACGGCCTCGTCAATCTCGACGGGGATTGCCCAGAGGCACTTGCTCTCCCAATAGCCTCCGCCCACGGCGGAGGCGCTGCCCAGGGAGACGTTTACGGAGCCGTCTTCCAGCACGATAGCGAGAGTGTATATCTTAGGCGTGATATCGCCGTCCGGGTTATACCAGCGGAAGCGGCAGCCCACGCCGCTGACCTCCAGCTCCGTGAGAGTTACCGCCGGGGCCTCCCGGCGGGCGGGAACCTCGGTGTCCGGCAGCCTGACGGCGCGCGGCTCTTCGCCCTGCTCGAGGCGGAAATCAAAGCTCCAGGGCCCGGCGGCGAGCATCGCTCCCTGCCCGGCCTCGCCGCCCTCCGAGCGCCTGAGCGTGCCGAGCCTCAGTTCGACGTCCAGCGCCTCCCTGGGCGCGCTGCGGTCGTGGAAGATGTGCTCAATGAGCACGACGAGCTTTTCGCCGCCCTCGGAGACGAAATCGCGCGCGACATAGGAGCCGCAGCGGCCGTTGAAGCTGAGGGACTTCATGCCGAAGTGATAGTTGGAGGCCTCGTCGAACTCGAGGCCGGTGACCTCTATGAGCAGCCACGCGTCGTAGCCTTCGGCGCGCGCCGAGTCCACGCGCACCGTGACGCCGTCCGCGGTTTGGGAGAGGCCCAGCTCCTGCGTCATGCCGGCGACGGCGGCCTCGTGCTCCGGGCTCATGGGCCTGCCGAAGCGCCGCTCCCAGAGCGATTGCAGCAGCTCCGTCATGCTCTCGCCGGTGACCGCCGCCGCCAGCGCCGTGCCGCAGAGCGCCAGGGCCAGCGCCGCCGCAAGCAGCGCCGCCGCCGCGCGCATATACCGCCTGGCGCGCCGCGGCCGGAAGCCCTCCGCCTCGTCGAGATACCTGTCTCCGACGTACCCGAGGGCCTCGGAGAATTTTTCCGCAGTCATATCCACACCTCGCTTTCCTCAAGATATCGCCGGAGCCTTTTCCGAAGCCGCGTCAGGCGCAGGGTGACGAGCTTCGCCGTCAGCTTCGTCCTGCGCGCAATTTCGCCAATCTCGTCGCCGTACCAGTAGCGGCGGAGGAAAATGACGCGGTTTTCCGCGCTCAAACTGTCCAGAAAGCGCTCAATCAGCCCCGCGAGCTCCTTCGCCTCCAGCTCGTCCGAGACCGAGCCCGGCGCGGCAAGGCTCTCCGCGAGCTCGTCGAGCGCCGCGTCGTAGCCTCCGAAGCGCTTTTGCGCGCGGCTGCCGCGCCGGAGGCTGAGCGCCGTGTTGCGCGTCACCCGGCTGAGCCAGGGCGTCAGCCGCTCCGGCCGCTCCGGCGGTATGGCGTTCCAGACGGCGAGCCGGACGTCGTTCAGGCACTCATCGGCGTCGCGACTGTCCGCAAGGATATTCATGGCCAGCGCGTGAAGACGCCGGCCGTATTTCCGCTCCAGCTCGTCGAGGCCGCGCTCGGAGCGCGCAAAGAGCAAATCCACTATTTCCCTGTCCTCCATAGCCCCGCCTCCTTTACGCTTCTACCTATATACTAGCGTTTCCGGGGCGAAAA
The DNA here is from genome assembly GCA_018716795.1 of Candidatus Scatomorpha merdipullorum. Classification (GTDB taxonomy): domain Bacteria; phylum Bacillota; class Clostridia; order Oscillospirales; family Oscillospiraceae; genus Scatomorpha; species Scatomorpha merdipullorum. The sequence continues at coordinate 2,258 of DVJK01000048.1, forward strand.
CTTCAAGTCTGTCCGGGAAATTTTGAAAAAAAAGAAGCGGCCGGTCATCATGACCGGCCGTTTCGGCGCTTGCGGAATGGTTCGGAGCTCTCGGCTTAAGCCTCCATCTGACCGCCGAGGAAGCCTGCGACTGTCTCGGCGAGCTTGAATTCCAGCTCATCCGCGGGAGCGGAGTCGGGCTGGGCGAAGAGCACGCAGCCGAGCAGGTCGCCCTGGCTGAGCACCGGGGCGGCCACGGCCACGGACCAGGGCCCGTCGCCGGAGACCACCGGCAGGGCCTTTGTGCCGCTCTCGCGCCGGTAGACGCGGCGCTGCTCCATGAGCTGTTCGAGCTCGGGGCTGAGCGGCTTTTCAAGCAGCTCGCGCTTCCCGCCGCCCGCGACGGCTATCACCGCGTCGCGGTCGCAGACCGCCGCCACCGCGTCGGTCGAGCGGTGCAGCGCCTCGCAGATCTGCGAAGCAAAGCCCGCCAGCTCCCCGACAGGCGAGTATTTCTTAAATATAACCTCCCCGCCCTTGTCCGTATATATCTCCAGCGGGTCGCCGTCACTGACAACATTGGCGCGGAGCACCTTGTCCGCGTGGTGCGCTGCGCTCTGCACTACGCTCACAGGCTCCGTGCCGCCGT